>JBDNHG010000001.1:0-2950 GCA_041688925.1 Acidimicrobiales bacterium
AGTTCTTGGTGCTGTACGGCAGCAGGTGCACCCACCCGTCGGCTGACCGCTGGGGGCGTCGGTGTTCGGTCTGCAGCCGTTCATAGCTGAATGGCTCCATCTTGGGCTCGAACGTGTGGCCGTTGAGATGTTCGACAAGATTGAAGGACGCCAACGCCTCGGCCATCGGCACCTCGATGACATCGCCCTTGCCCGTCGCTCCCTTGCGGACCAACGCCGCCAAGATTGCGTACGTAATGTGCAACGCAGCGATCTTGTCGGCGATCGTTGAAGAAACCAATGCCGGGTCATCGCCCGACCAGCTGCGCATCGTCGCCATTCCCGATACCGACTGGATGACGTCGTCGTACGCGGCACGCCCGGCATAGGGACCGTCAGAACCAAAGCCCACTGCCCCGCAATAGATGAGCTCGGGTTGCACCGCCAACAGATCGTCGGCGCCAAGTTTGAGCCGAGCCAGCGCTGCCGGACGCATGTTCGACACGAACACGTCGCTGGTCGCTACAAGATCGAGCATGGCCTTGTGCCCGGCGTCGGACTTCAAGTCGAGCATGACGCTGCGCTTGTTGCGGTGCAGGTTCATGGTTATGCCGCCCATGCCCGGATTGCGCGTGGGCACGAAGTCGCGCATGAAGTCAGACTCGGCGCCTTCGACCTTGACGACAGCGGCGCCGAGATCGCCGAGGATCCGGGCGGCCATAGGAGCCATGATGACGGTGCAGAGATCGACGACGCGGATTCCGGCAAGCGGGCCGGTGCTCGATGGGGACATCTGCCCACGATATGCCACCAACCGGGACAGTCCGCGCAACTAGCGTTGCAGCGGTGAGCGACCCGCAACGACATCGAGGCTGGCTGCTCGCTGCAGTCGCCATGTTGCTGGTCTCGACCGACGCCCTGTTCATTCGGCTCGCCGAAACGAACACCTGGAATATGGCGTTCCTCGTCGCCATCATCTCGTTGCCGATCTATCTCGGCCTGGCCATGACGTCCGACGAACGAGCCTCGCGCCAAAACATTCGGCTGTATCGATTGCCGCTGGCACTCGTTGGCCTACTCGCCGGAATCAGCCAGGTCGCCTTCATCGGCGCAGTGAATCGCACGACGGTCGCCAACGTTGTCACCATTGTCGCCGCGGCCCCGATCGTCGCCGCCCTGGTCGGCTGGTTGTTGTTCGGAGAACAAACCAGCCGACGCGTATGGGCTGCAATCGTCGTGACGCTGGTCGGCGTCCTCGTCGTTCTCGCCGGCTCGCTCGGCAGCCCGACCCTCGACGGAGACGCATTGGCACTCATAGCGATCGGCGCATTCGGATTCTCGATCAACGTGTGGCGGCGGTACCCCGACATGAGCGTCTATGTCGGGCTGGCGATCAGCGGTGCGGTGATGCTCAGCATTTCGGCGCGATTTGCCGAACCGTGGTCTATCGACGGTCGCACCTATGTCGCAGCGCTCGCCATGGGAGCCGTATTCAATCCCCTCGGGCGCATCTGCCATGCCAGCGCACCACGTTTCGCTCCTGCCGCCGAGGTCGCGTTGTTCACGCCGATCGAAACGATTGCCGCGTCGACGTGGGCCTGGTTGGCGTTCAGCGAGACACCGCCGACACAAACAGTTGTCGGCGCCGCGGTGGTTGTCGCCGGGGTTCTCTATGGGACGGTGCTCGCTCCGCGAATGTTGTAACTTGACCGAGCGCCCGGGGGGGGAACCGGCGCGAAGAGATGGGGGCATCTATGACCAAGCCGTGGACTGTTTCGACGACGCCGCATGAGAAGTACAGCTTCTATACACGCGCCAACGTCGGCGAGGTGTTTCCTGATCCTGTTGCGCCGATGTCGTTCACCTGGTTCGAGACCGATGGCTCGATCGGTGGCGCCGAGATCGGGTTCCGTGATGCGTACTACCGCATCGGCGTGATGACCCCCGATGAGCTGCCGCCCGCCAAGGCCGTCTTCCTCGGCGTGAGCAATGGGTATGCCTATCTCAACGCTTCGGCGCTGCGCATGCTTGGTCATCGTGCGCCGGGCATGACGTACAAAGACATCGACGACTCGTTCTTCGGTGATGCACCCGGCGTCCCCGAGTTCATAGCCGGCCCAGGTGATGACCGACCCGAGCTCACCGAAAAGATCGGCGAAACGTTCGGCTGGGTGCTCACCACGCCAGACTTGCCCGACGTCCTCGCCGACGAACGACGCATGAACGACTTGCGTGCTACTCGTCCAGACTTCACCGCTATGTCCGACCGCGAACTGGTCGACTGGACATGGGTGCAGATGAACAAACACTTCGCACATCTGTTCACCGAACACATCTTCATCAGCTTTCTGGCCACCGTTCCAATCGGCATCATCACCGCAGTATGTAACGCTGTCGGCAAGCCCGAGGCGGTTCTGAAACTGCTCGCTGGTCTCGGCGATGTCGAATCTGCCGCACCATCGATGGAGATGTGGAAGCTTGGTCGCATCGTCGCAGCCTCCGAAACGCTGAATGCGTTGTTCGACCAGGGAAGCACCGGCCTGGCCGACAAGCTCACGGCGAGCAGCCATGCCGATGCAGCTACGTTCAACACTGCCTTCGCCACGTTCCTCGAGAGTTATGGTTGCCGTGGGCCCAACGAGTGGGAATCTCGTTCGCCGACTTGGGAAACAGCGCCCGATCTGGCGCTGGCGGCTATCGATCGAATGCGGCTCTCGGCCGATGACGCAGCGCCACAACTGCGCAATGCCGCCCGGGCACAAGAGCGCAAATCGCTCGGCGTTGAGATCGCTGCCATGGTCGAGGCCGACCCCGAGACCCACGGCCAATTCCTGGCCGCGCTCGGGTCAGCGACGGTGTTCATGCCTGGCCGAGAACGCACGAAGACAAATGCAATCAAGCTGGTGCACGAGGCTCGGGTTGCGCTGCAAGAGTGGGGCCGTCGGTGCGTCGCTGCCGGCACCTTTCCCCA
>JBDNHG010000002.1:0-4932 GCA_041688925.1 Acidimicrobiales bacterium
GCGTCGACCGCCAACAGATGAAAGAGGTCATGGCCCGTATTGCATGGAAGAACCACTACAACGGTGCCCGCAACCCTCGTGCTCAGTTCCAAAAAGAAGTGAGCATGGAGACCATCTGCAATGCCCCGTTGATCGCCGGCGACCTCGGCATCTATGACTGCTCGGGCGTCAGCGATGGCTCAGCCGCTGCCATTTTGTGCCGGGTCGAAGACGCCCACAAGTACTGCGACAATCCGCTCTACGTAAAGGCGTTGGCGTTCACCGCCGGCCCCGCCGCTGGTCCAATCGACCCCGACTACGACTACACCACATTCCACGAGGTCTCTGCCTGCGCCGCCGATGCGTACGCCCAAGCCGGCGTCACCGACCCTCGGGCCGAGATTGCAATGGCCGAGGTCCACGACTGCTTCACGCCGACCGAACTCGTGCTCATGGAAGACCTCGGTTTTGCCGAGCGCGGCATGGGCTGGAAAGAAGTTCTCGCTGGCACGTTCGACCTTGACGGCGAACTACCGGTGAACCCCGATGGCGGGCTCAAGAGCTTTGGCCATCCGATCGGCGCCTCAGGCCTGCGCATGTTGTTCGAGTGCTGGCTGCAACTGCGCAAAGAAGCACCTGCTGATCGCCAGATCAAATCGGTGACCGAAGGCGGCAAGACCCTCGGCATGACCCACAACCTGGGCGGAGCCCCCGGCGAATGCGTCAGCTTCGCCGCGATCGTCGGCTCAGAACTGGGGTAGCCCCGACCCGGGTAGCCCGCCTTTCAGGCGAAGCAGTCGGCGACCGCTGCATAGAAGGTGCGCAGGTCGTCGCCATAGTCGGCCGTGGTCTTGCCGAGTCGCACGAACGTCATGCCAAGTGGTTGCGACACTTGCAGTCGTTGACCCTCGTAGCCATTGGCAGAAAACGAGGAGTGCGGGTCACGAGACAGCCACCATTGCAGGCCATAGCCTTGGCCTGACTCGGCATCGGAGGCATGATCCTCGATCGATGCTGCAACCCACCCCTCGGGAAGCAGTCGTGTGCCGTCGGGGGCGACGCCCTCATTGCGGAATAGTTCGCCAAAGGCGATGTAGTCACGGGCGGTTGCGTACAAGAAGGATGAACCGATGAACGTGTCGGCGTCATCGAACTTGATCGTCACGTTTTCCATGCCAGCGGGCCGCAACAGACCTTCGATGAGCGCATCGGTGAAGCCCGCTGCTCCCCCGCCGATCGCGTCGCCCATGATGCGGGCGATGATGTTGGTCGTGCCGCTCGAGTACAGCCAATCGCTGCCGGGTTCGTGGGCTAACGCCTGGCTCGCTGCGTAGGCCGCCGCATCGGCTTGACCCGAGCCGAACAACATCTCGATCACGTCACTGACGGTGTCGTCGACGTAGTCCTCGTTCCATTTGAGTCCGCTACGCATCTGCAACAGATGACGCAACGTGATTGCTCCGCGAGGGTCGCCTGCCCCAGCCCATTCGGGCACCGGCGCCGGAGCATCAAGCTCAACCTTGCCATGATCGGCCAGCACACCGCAGAGCGCCGAGGTGACGCTCTTGGCCATCGACCACGACAGGAAGGTCGACTCGGCGTCGAAGCCATCCGCGTAGCGCTCAAACACGATCTCACCGTCGAGGCTCGCAACCAATGCGTGCGTTTCGGTCAGTGGGTTGTCGGCATCGTGAGAGAATGCACGATCGACAAGCGCCTCGAGTGCTGTGTGATCAAAGCTCATTCTGTCTCCTGATTCGGGTTCGCTTGGTTTCGTTTTGCGCACCCTACGGTGCCATCGCCCGAAGTGGATTTGCGACCCAGCGATGGGCGACGCTAGTCAACGATCTGCAGCCCCCGCGGAAACATCAATTCAGATACGGGACGATTCGAGTCCCGGCGCCAAGCACAACCGCAGCGACACGCGGATTACTCTGACGTGGTGTTGTTGCCTCGCCAAAAGCTCGGTTCGTCCTCGCTCGACGTTTCGGTGATGTCGCTCGGATCGTGGCGTACTTTTGAGCGCATCTCAAAAGAGCAAGGCCTCGAAGTCATGCGCGCCGCGCAAGCGGCTGGCATCAACTTCCTTGATGACGCCCGCTATGACGATGAGTCAGGTGACGCGCCGATACCGACCGGTTACTCCGAGGTCGTGTTCGATGACCTCTTTCGAGATGCCGGTTGGCAGCGCGACGACGTCGTTGTCGCCAACAAGTTGTGGTGGGAACACTGGCCGCAGGAAACGGCCGAGGCCGAACTCGACGGCTCACTCGAACGAATGAAGTTCGACTACGTCGACGTGATCTATGCCATGCCTCCGCCCAAAGAGCTCCCGATCGCCAGTGTCGTCGAGCTGACCTCGCAGCTCATCAGCTCGGGACGTGCCCGGGCATGGGGCTCGGGCATGTGGACTGCGGCCCAGCATCATGAAGCCCTCGACATTTGCGAGACGACCGGGTCACCAGCGCCGGTGGCCGCCCAGATGGCGAACAGCATAATCAACCACGGAGGGGCGGCTGACCCCGAGATGAACCGTGTGTTCGATCGCGGCCCGATCGGTCTTGTCGCAAGTTACGTGCTTGCTGGAGGAAGAACCCTGACCGGCAAGTACCTCGGCGGCAGTGCGGGTCGAGCAGGCGACGACGACTCGGCACACGCTTCGTTGGGCAAACAGCTCGCAATGCGTGTCGTCAACCTCGCCTCCGCTTGGCACATGCCGCCCGCTCATGTCGCATTCGCGTATGCGCTACAACATCCTCACCTGGCGAGCGTGGTCTTTGGCGCCCGCTCGGCGCTCCAGCTCGACGAGAATGTTGCTGCCTGGGCGACGTTTGAAACCCTCGATGCCACCCAGCGCTCGGCCATCAATCAGTTGGCGGCCACAGACGACTAGACCACGAAGGGGTTGACGATGGTCACGCCGTTGAGCGTTGACCCTGTTGCCAGGGCTTCGGTCAGCAGTTGTGAGGCTCCGGCACGTGACGCCGCCTCGACGATGAGCGCATCCCAGTGACTCAGTTTGTGGCGGGCGCCAGTACGTAGTGCATCGACGACCAGGTTTCGTGTTATCGGTACAACTTCGAGTTCGGTAATGGCCTCGACTGCTTGTGTGGCGTCGTCGGCCGACATGGGTGCAGCGATCTTGCGGGTGACCGTCACGAAGAACTCGTTGGGACTTGCGCACTGGTCACAAGATCAAGGTTGTCGTCGAGCAGGACTTCTTGCGCCCGCTGCTGCTTGTCGACGTCAGCAGCGTCCTACAGATAGACCAGGATGTCGGTGTCAACGAACGCTCGGACCCCCACGGTCAGCGCTCGTGCAAATCGTCACGCGACCAAGTACGGACTCCGGCCTCGAGTGCCCGAATGCGCGCCCGACGAAGCACGTCGTCATCGACAGCAATGGTCAGATTTGCCATGAACCAGTGCTACACGGGTCCCGTGTAGCACGGATCGACACTAGGCGCTCGAGCACCGCGTGCCCTCGTACCGACTTGAGATCTGCGGCCGGTCTGCTACTAGATTCAAGCCATGACTCGTTCTTTCGACTGGATTGCACACCACGCCAACACTCGGCCGGACGGAATCGCCCAGATCGACCTGGCGACCGACCGCACGTTCACCTGGGCGCAGATGAACGACCGCACAAGCCGATTGGCGGCGGCGCTCGAGCACGACTTCGGCATCGGCCCCCACGACCGGGTTGCGGTGCTGGCGCAGAACAACACCAACTTCTTCGAGGTGCAGTTCGCGTGCTGGAAACTCGGCGCGATCTTCGTGCCCGTGAACTGGCGACTCACCCTGGCCGAGCTGAGCTTCATCGCCGGCGACTGCACACCTTCGGCGATCATCCACGACAACGCGTTCAGCCAGATGGCTCGCGACCTCGCCGCTGCGACCGATATCGAGCATCGCATCAACTGGGACGGCGACGACGAAGGCGCCGCCAATTATGAAGACGCGATCGCGTCAGCCGACCCTGGCGCCTACACCGCGAATGACAACACGTTCGACACCGTGTTGACGGTTATGTACACATCGGGCACCACGGGTACGCCCAAGGGCGCGATGATCACGCAAGGCATGACGTTCTTCAACGGCGTGAGTTGTGTCGAGTTCTTCGGGCTCAAGCAGTCGATGAGAAACCTGGCATTCCTGCCGTTGTTCCACACCGGTGGGCTGAATGTGTTCGCCAATCCGTGTTTCCACTTTGGTGGCACGAACGTTGTCATGCACACATTCGATCCCGCCGAATGCCTTCGCCTGCTCAGCGACCCCAACATCGGCATCACCCACTTTCTCGGCGTGCCCGCGAACTTCCTCTTCATGAGCCAGGTGCCCGAGTTCTCCGACGCCACGTTCCCCACGATCGAGGCGGCGGGGATCGGCGGATCACCAACGCCGATGCCGCTCATCGAAGCCTGGGCTACCAAGGGCCTGGCACTGCAACAGGCATTCGGCATGACCGAGACCTCTCCCCTGGTCACCGCGCTCAAGCCCGAAGACTGCGAAGTCAAAATCGGCTCGGCCGGGCTGCCCGCCATGCACACCCAGGTGCGCATCGTCGGCGAAGATGGAAACGACGTCGCCGTCGGCGAGAAGGGCGAACTGTGGGTACGCGGCCCCAACGTTACGCCCGGCTATTGGAACCGCCCCGAGGCCACCGCCGACGCCATTACCGACGGATGGCTGCACACCGGCGACGCCGCCGAATCAGATGAAGACGGCTTCATCTACATCGTCGACCGGTGGAAGGACATGTACATCTCGGGTGGCGAGAACGTGTACCCCGCCGAGGTCGAAGGCGTGATCTATCAACTTCCACAGATCAGCGAGGTGTCGGTCATTGGCATCCCCGACGACAAGTGGGTAGAAGTCGGCCGGGCAATCGTGGTGGTCAAGAACGGCGAGACCATCGACGAAGCCACAATCATCAACCACTGTCGCCAGAACC
>JBDNHG010000003.1:0-3921 GCA_041688925.1 Acidimicrobiales bacterium
GCCAACAGCGGTGATCATCGCAGCGCTGACAACCGAACTTGGCGTCGAAACGCCCGACGAACAAGCCACTGCGCCAGCCGGTGCCCAGGCGGCGGCTGCCGAGCCGACGACCGGCGAGCTGGCCGACCCCGATTTGTCGGTCGAATCGTCGGCAGATGTTGGGCCAGCGGTCGAGCCCACAGCTGAGCCGACGCCGGAACCCACAGCTGAGCCGACGCCGGAACCAACACCGGAACCCAAGGCTGAGCCAACACCGGAACCCACGGCTGAGCCCACAGCTGAGCCGACGCCGGAACCAACACCGGAACCCACGGCTGAGCCGACGCCGGAACCCACGGCTGAACCTGCAGCGGTGCCGACCTTTGAGGTCGACGCTGGTTGGATGTATGTCAAGTCGAGCGACGGTCTCTTCTTGCGCGATGACCCAGCCGGACAGATCACCAGCGTGCTGACCTATCGGTCCGACGTCTATGTGACCGGCGAAACCACGCAGAACGGCGAACGACTCTGGGTCGAAGTTGGATTGCCCGAACAAGGCTGGGTCGCGTTGTCCTTCCTGACCCTCGACCAGCCAGCGCCCGCTCCCGAGCCGACCATCGGTGATGGCCCGTCAGAACCGCCGACGCCCGCCGACTGGGCCGCCTTTCGCGGCTGCGAGTCGGGTGGCCGCTACGACGTGGTCGACCCGAGTGGTCTGTATCACGGTGCGTATCAATTCTTGCCGAGCACCTGGGATGGACTCGCTCGGCGCTATTGGCCCGAACTGGTCGGCGTGCTTCCCTCCGCTGCGGGCCCTGCCGATCAAGACAAAATGGCGGCCAAACTCTTCGAACTCGACGGCATCCAACCCTGGCCTACCTGCGGCCTGTACCTGCTCTGAGCTCGCACACCAACGGCCACGGCGCCAAGGCAACCGCTGAGCTACTCGAGCGATTCGGGCTGCACCCCGATAAATCGCTCGGGCAGCACTTTCTTGTCGATCCCAATCAGATCGACCGAATCGTGCGACTCGCCGCGGTCGCCCCTGGCGACCATGTCGTCGAGGTCGGGCCTGGGTTGGGAGCGCTGACCGCCGGTCTGGTCGCCGCCGGCTGCCAGGTCGTAGCGGTCGAAGTTGACCAAGGCCTGGTCAAAGCGCTCGAAGCGCAGTTCCCAGACGATCCCGTCACCGTGGTGCACCATGATGCGCTCACGGTCGACTGGGATCAGATCGCACCCGCCGAACACGACTGGGCCATGGTTGCGAACCTCCCGTACAACGTTGCGACACCTTTGGTTCTCGATGTTCTCGACTTCGTGCCCCAAGTGACATCGATGCTGGTGATGGTGCAACGAGAGGTAGCCGAGCGTTTGGTCGCCGGCCCCGGTTCGTCGAACTACGGCATACCGTCGGTCAAGGTGGCCTACTGGGCTACGGGTCAGCTTGTCGCCAAGGTGCCGCCATCGGTATTTCTGCCGCAGCCACGGGTCGAGTCGGCGCTGGTACGTCTCGTTCGCCACGAAGAACCGCCCTACACCGAGCCGATCGGTCCGGTTTTCGAATTGGTGCGAGCCGCATTTGGCAAACGTCGCAAGATGTTGCGCAAGTCGCTCTCTGGTCTGGTTACGGCCGAACAGTTCGATGATGCCGGCGTCGCATCTGACCTGCGACCCGAACAATTGCACGTTGCATCGTGGTGTGCGTTGGCCAAGGCCCGACGGGCCTAACCTCGCACAGTGTCACTCAACGCTGTGCTGCCCGACTCTGCGACCCTGTTTGCGCCTGCGAAGCTCACCGTTTCGCTGCGGGTCATTGGTCGACGAGACGACGGAATGCATCTGATCGATGCCGAGATGGTCACGCTTGATCTCGGCGACACATTGGTTGTACGTCCCGGCGATGGCGTCAGCTATTCGGGCACCTATGAGGGCGAGGGTGACGGCTCAGATCTTGTATCCCGGGCCCTGGCCTTGTTGAACGAGCGGCGTCTGGTCGACGTGACCAAGCGCATCCCGCCCGGAGCAGGTCTGGGCGGCGGTTCGTCTGATGCCGCAGCCGTGCTTGCAGCGGGTGGGTTTTCTGACCTAGCGGCAGCAGCAGCGCTTGGCGCCGACATTGCATTTTGCCTGGATGGAGGGCGCTCTCGTGTCGGCGGGATCGGCGAAGTCATCACCCCGCTGCCATTCCTCGACAAGGCGTTCACGCTGCTCACGCCGCCGCTGCATTGCAGCACGCCAGCGGTCTATCAGGCATGGGACGCGCTTGGTGGCCCACTTGGCGCTGGCAACGATCTCGAAGCCGCTGCATTGGTGGTGCAGCCCGACCTGGCGATATGGCGCGACCGGCTCAGCGAACATGCGCAACGACCTGCCCGGCTGGCGGGCAGCGGCTCAACGTGGTTCGTTGAAGGGCAGTTCCCCGGTCTGGGAATGGTGATCGCTCGAACGACGCGGCGACGTGGCGCGCGCAGATCCCATCGGCAATGAACACAGGAAGCGGCTCGAGGCGACACGAAGCATAGTGACGCGTCGAGAAACGACGGTGTTTTGTTGATGTGTCGGCTTATTTGCCGCGCTGGCGCTGAGCTCGCGTGCGTTTGAGCATCTTGCGGTGCTTCTTCTTTCGCATGCGCTTGCGGCGCTTCTTTACAAGTGATCCCATAGCGGGGCACACGCTATCTCACGCTGCTTGGTTCGCGTCGCGGTTCGTGCCCTTCGGTCGCGCATATTTCGCCGGCGGCCCGCAAGCAGAGCGGTCGGTGCTGCGCGCGCGGACTTCGCCTCAGGTGAATCGCAGGAAAGGATCGCAAGAAAGGTCAGCGACAGCGGCTCGCGGAAGATATCGTGGCGGGTCGATGGCCAGTAGTTCAGTTGGAAGAACGCCTGATTTTGATTCAGGAGGTCGCAGGTTCGAACCCTGCCTGGCCAGCTCCATTTTTCGAGTAGGCACCTGTCGACACGCATTGCACCGACGAAGACACGTGCGAGCGGTGCCGCAGGCAGTGTTGGTGCAGGCAGCGTTGGTTTCGTCTCAATGACGATCAGCGCGATTGTTCTGGCGGCCGGCAAAGGCACGCGGATGAAGAGCGATCTGCCGAAACCGCTGCACCGCATTCGTGGGCGTTCACTGCTCGCCTGGGTCATCGATGCCCTGGGCGGCGTCGAACTCGATGGCATCGCGGTGGTAATAGGGCACGGACGCGACCTGGTCATCGAAGCTCTCAGTTCTGAGTTCGACCGCGAGTTCCTCTATGCCGAACAGCGAGCACAACGAGGCACGGGCGACGCCGCGGCTGTTGGCCTCGGCGAACTCGATCTGTTCGACAACAGCTTCAGCGACAACGACCATGTCATCGTGGTTCCTGGCGACACGCCGTTGCTCACGACCAACACGATTGCATCGCTCGTTGAAATGCACCTGGCAAAAGGCTCGGCGGCGACCGTCGTGACCGCTGTGCTCGATGACCCAACCGGGTATGGCCGCATCTTGCGGAACGACAACGGAACAGTTGCCGGCATCGTCGAACATCGCGACGCAACTGAAGACCAACGCTCCATCCGCGAGATCAACGGCGGCATGTACATCTTTCGACGTTCGCTGCTTTCGCCTGCGTTGCGCCTGATCTCGAGCGACAACTCGCAGGGCGAGCTGTACCTGACCGACGCAATCGGCGTTCTCTCCGAGGCCGGGCATCCGGTGCACGCGCTCGTCGCTAGTGCCATCGAGATCGGTGGCGTGAACGATCGAGCGCAGATGGGGTGCGTGTCCGAGCACCTTTCGGCACGTATCGCCGAGGCACACATGAGCGACGGCGTGACCATCGTGCAACCGTCGTCCACCGTGATTGACGCCGGGGTCGTGATCGAAGCCGACGTCACGATTCACGGGTCGACCACGATCGAGGGATCGACCTCCATTGCTGCCGGTGCGGTCATCGGGCC
>JBDNHG010000004.1:0-2978 GCA_041688925.1 Acidimicrobiales bacterium
CCTGACCATTCAGTTCAACCTGAACCGCCCCGACAGCAGCCTCATCGGCATCCTGTCCGACCGAGCCGGAATGATGGTCTCGATGGTGGCCGCCGAGGCTGCCGAAGACAACAGGCTCGATATCACTCCTGTCGGTACGGGGGCCTTCCAGATGGTCAGCTACGCACCCGGCGATCGCCTGGTCCTTGAAAAAAACCCTGACTACTGGCAAGCGGGTCTGCCGTACCTCGACGGGTTCGAGTGGGTCTTCATCGACGACGAAGAAGCCGCCATCAACGGTCTGCTGGCAGGCGAGCTCGACATGTTCGACACACTGTCCGATGCCTCAAAGGTTTCCGCGCTCGAAGGTGACGACCGTATCGAGTTCATCGACTCGCCATCGCAGTACACGGGCGGGTGTTACGTGAACAAGGACAGCTCTCCCTTCGCGGACGTAAACGTTCGCAAAGCCTGGGCCCATGCCATTGACAAGGTCGGTCTCAACGACGCCCTTCACTTCGGCTTCGGCGAAGCGGCCTATCTACCGCTACCACCTCAGCATTGGGCGTACGCTGCCGACCTGGCGCCCAATCACGAGTATGACGTGGATGAGGCCAAGCGACTGCTCGCCGAGGCCGGGTTCGCCGACGGCGTCGACATCTCACTGGTGATGTGGCTAGGCGATCACGAGGAGCGCAAGGCCGAGATCATCCAGGCCGCAGTCGCGCCGGCCGGTTTCCGCGTCGATGTCCAGGTGCTCGAGGGCAGTGCGGCCAACGCCGGCTTCTTTGAGAACGGCGACTTCGACACCTACTGCTCCGCCTGGACCGGTCGACCCGACCCCGGACAGACGCTCACCGCACTATTCGGCGGCGAGTCCTTCTACAACTACAACAACGTTGCGGTGGCGGGTCTCGATGACCTGGTGGCGGCCGGCGGGGCCAGCCCGGATCAGGCCGATCGCACAGCCGCCTATCATGACGCCCTCGAACTTGGCATCGTGGAGGAGCTCGTCTGGATCCCGCTGTGGCACCACTCCCTGATCGTGCCGCAGAGCCCCAACGTTGGTGGCTATAACTGGAACCTCTATAAGGCGCAGTTGCAATTCGTCTGGCTCGAGGAGTAGCCGAGAGAAGTTTGGACGAGTGCCGGCGGTTTCGCCCAATTGGCTCAAATCGCTGGCACTCGACGGCCATCACGGAGAGGTAGTGCAGAACCCCATGTTGAGCAATAGACAATGTTGAAGCTGATCGGGACCCGAGTCCTGACCATCGTTCCGACGCTGTTGTTGGCCACGTTCATGGTTTTCGTGCTGTCCCACCTCGGGCCAGCCGACCCAGCCATCGCCTTTCTTGGGGAGAATGTGACCACGGAACGTCTGGCCGAGGTACGAGAGGAGTTCGGTCTGAACGATCCGCTAGTCGTTCAGTATTGGCATTGGCTCACCGACGCCGTGCAAGGTGACCTCGGCACGTCGGTCCACACCTTCGAAGACGTAAGCACAACCATCAAGCGGACCCTGCCAACCACGGCTCAACTGGTGATCGGCGGGCTGATCTTATCGGTGGCCATCGGGCTACCCCTCGGTGTTTGGGCCGCCACGAAAGCCAACACCGCTACCGACCGAACAATCAGCTCGATCTCTGTGCTCGGCGTCTCGGTGCCGAACTTCTGGCTGGCACTGATCCTGGTGTCGGCATTTGCGGTGAATCGAAGTTGGCTTCCGGCCATCGGGTTCACCAGCATCACCGAGGACTTCTGGGGAGGGCTCAAGCACACGCTCCTCCCGGCCTTCGTCATCGCCACCCGCGGTATCGCCATCGTTTCCCGCCAGATGCGGGGGGCCATGATCGAGGCCCTGTCCTCCGACTACATTCGCACCCATCGGGCCAAGGGGATCAAACGCAGCATCATTGTTTGGAAACATGCTCTGCGGAACTCGGGAGTCACGCTGGTGACGGTGCTCGGGCTGCTCATCAACACCTCGCTCGGAGCCACCGTGGTCCTCGAGTCAGTATTTGCCATCCCCGGCCTCGGCAGCCAGGTGGTGGGAGCCGCGCTTCAGAAGGACTTTCCAGTGATCCAGGGAGTAGTTCTCACGTTCGTGGTGATTGTGATCGTCACCAACCTCCTGGTCGACATCATGTACCGAATCATTGATCCGAGGATCCGCTGATGGCTGAACCAACACGGGCGATGACCGTGACAGCCAAGCTCGATTGGCTCTGGGCCGACAAGCGGGCGAAGATCGCGTCTGGATGGTTGTTACTGATGTTCCTGATGGCCCTCTCTGCACCTCTGCTGGCGCCCCATGACCCGAACGTGCAGGACCTGACCCGCTTTCTCGAGGGACCCTCAGGTGACTACTGGCTCGGCACCGACGACGTTGGGCGAGATGTGCTCAGTCGTCTCATGTACGGGGCCAGGGCATCGTTGTACGCCTCGTTCCTCGCGGTGTTCGTTGCCGTCGTCATCGGCGTGCCCATCGGTCTGGCCGCAGGTTTCCTCGAGGGGTTGGTTGATCAGGTACTTATGCGGATCGTCGACACGATGCTGAGCTTTCCGGCCATTGTCATGTCGATAGGTATCATCGCCGCCCTCGGTCCGGGTCTGACGAATGCCATGATTGCCATCGGCATCATCTTCTCTCCCATCCTCGCGCGCCTCCTGCGAGGGCAGGTGTTAGCCACAAAACAGCGGCTCTATGTTGATGCCGCGGTGCAGTTCGGTAGCTCACCGACGAGGACGATCGTGCGCCACATCCTGCCGAACGCCATCCAACCGGTGATCGTCCAAGCGGCGCTGCTGCTGGCGGTCGCGTTCCTGGCCGAGGCGGCACTGAGCTTTCTCGGCTTGGCCAATCAGCTGCCGAACTCCAGCTGGGGCGGAATGCTGAGCAAATCGTCGCGGTACCTGCGAGTGGCGCCCTGGTATCAGATCTACGTCCCAGGTCTGGCAATCACGTTCAGTGTCCTGGCCTTCAACGCGCTCGGCGATTC
>JBDNHG010000005.1:0-2546 GCA_041688925.1 Acidimicrobiales bacterium
GTGCCCAGGTCGGCGGATACCTCACCGCTCCGGTATGGAACTGGACGCCCCGTTACACCGCCATTATCGAAGCGGCTGCCGCCGGAACCTACACACCCGAGTCATGGTGGGGCGGCATGGCTGACGGCGTCGTCGACATCGCCATCCCCGACAGCTCACCGGCCGCGGGCGAGATGAAAGAAGTCAAGCAACAGATCATCGACGGCGAGTTCGACGTGTTCGACACTGGAGTCATCAAAGATCAGTCCGGAACCGTCATCATCGAAGACGGCATCATCCAGACCGACCTGCTGAACCCCTTCGACGACACCGTTGTCGTCGCCGCCGTTGGCGATGTGATCAACGACGGCGTGCTGTTGAACATGAACTTCTTCGTCGAAAACGTCGTCGGATCACTCGACGGCTAGTCGGGACACTAGGTTTCACAAACACTGATAGCGAGGGTCGCCCCCAATCGTGGGGGCGGCCACGTCCTCGGGGGGCCCGTGTTCGCAGTCGAACTCGACAACATCTGGAAGCGTTTTCCCGGCGTCATCGCAAACGCTGGCGCTTCGTTGCATGTGAAACCGGGCAGTGTGCACGCGGTGCTCGGCGAGAATGGTGCGGGCAAGACCACGTTGATGAACGTGCTCGCCGGGGTCTATCGCCCCGACGAAGGACGCGTCGCACTCAACGGCGTCGACCAGTTCTTCTCGAAACCAGCTGACGCGATTGCAGCCGGCGTCGGCATGGTCCATCAGGAGTTCCGGCTGATCAATAGGTTCACGGTCGCCGAGAATGTCGTGCTCGGCGCGTCTGATCTCGTGTTGTCCAAGACGGCAATCGAATCACAGGTCGGCGAACTCGCCGAACGTTTTGGGCTGGCCACCGAGCCGTCGAGAGAGATCTGGCAACTCTCGATGGGTGAACGTCAGCGAGTCGAAATCCTCAAGGCTCTCTGGCGCGATGCACGAGTTCTGATTCTCGACGAGCCCACCGCCGTGCTCACACCAGCCGAGGCTGACGAACTCGGGCGCATTACGGCCACGATGGCAGCCGACGGCCGCAGCATCATCTTCATCAGTCACAAGCTCGATGAGGTCACAGCGTTTTGCGACGAAGCCACGGTTCTTCGCGGCGGCGAGACGGTCGCCGCAAGCCTCGATGTCGCCGATCTGAACGCTGATCGACTGGCCGAACTCATGGTCGGCGAAGCAACTGCTGTTTCTCAACGACGAGTTCGCACGAGCAAGGTCGGCGGAACCACCCTCGAAGTCGACCATCTCAACGTCATTGATCTGCATGGCCGCCAGATCGTGAACGACGTGTCTTTCTCGATCGCCGCTGGTGAGGTCGTGGGCATTGCTGGTGTTGCCGGCAATGGCCAACGCCCGCTCGCCGACGCCATTGCCGGGCTCACACCGTGCGACGGCTCGATAACCATGCTCGGTCAAGACTTGGCCGCAGCCTCACCCAGCGAACGGCATCGACGCGGACTCGCCTATGTGCCCGAAGATCGCATTGGCGTAGGTTTGGCTCCCCGTCTCAACGTCAGAGAAAACGCCATCATGCGGGCGTACCGCGTCCTGTGCAGTGGTCCCATAATCGATCGCGATGCTGCCGCGGCACATGCCGAGTCGTTGGTCCATAAGTTCAACGTCAAGGTTGCCAAGATGGCCTCGCCCATCGCCGGTCTTTCGGGTGGCAACCTGCAGCGACTGCTCGTCGGACGCGAAGTCGCAGGCCAGCCGACAGTTCTCATTGCAGCCCAACCAACCCGCGGCCTCGATGTGCAGGGCGTGGCGGCGATCCAAGAAGTGCTGCTCGCTCAGGCCGAAGCCGGAGTTGCGGTGTTACTCATCTCCGAGGATCTGGCCGAGTTGCTGGCGCTGAGTGATCGATTGCTTGTCATGCACGAGGGCGAGATCGTCGCCGAACTCGACCCCGACACGACCACCCGAGCCAAAGTCGGGGTCGCCATGACCGGAGCACACAGCTGATGGGTGCATTCCGACTCGCTCGGCGCGAGACCCCTCTCCGGGGCGGACAAGTACGGGCCTTTACCGTCGGCCTGATCGTTGCGCTATTCATCGGCATGGTCTTGTTGTTGTTGTCTGGCCACAATCCAATCGACACCTACACCCGAATGTTTGACGCCGCCTTTGGTTCGCCCCGGGGTTGGTCAAACACGTTGACCCGTGCGGTGCCCCTTGGTTTGGCCGGTCTGGCTGTCGCTGTGGCCGGCTCGATGGGGCTGTGGAACATCGGCGCCGAAGGCCAGATCATTGCCGGCGCAATCGGTGCTGCGTGGGTGGCCAGACTCGGTCCAGATCTGCCCGGTCCCGTGTTGATCCCTCTCATGCTCGCCGGCGCAGTCGTAGGTGGCGCCGTGCTCGCGTTGGGCCCGGCACTCGCCCGCGCCCGCCTCGGCGTGAGCGAAATCATCACCACGCTCATGCTCAACGAAGTGGCGATCCGCATCGTGCGATACCTCGTCAACGGACCGTGGAAAGATCCCGAGGCAAACAATTTCCCGGTGGCGCCCAAGCTGCCTGAACAGGCCAAAC
>JBDNHG010000006.1:0-4763 GCA_041688925.1 Acidimicrobiales bacterium
AGCAGCGCCTGCGTGAGATGCGTCCACCGAACGAGCAGACATGGCATGCCTGAAAGGTCTTCGAGTCGGTAGTTGATTCAGGTGCGAGCGGCCTGGATGTTCGCGCCTTTTCCGTCTTTGTAACGGTCCGTGTGTTCGTAGTCGACGAAGACGATCATTCGCCGTCGAGGTCATCGAACGACATCTCGAGATCGGCAAGCAATTCGTCGACGACCTCGCGCAC
The DNA here is from genome assembly GCA_041688925.1 of Acidimicrobiales bacterium. Taxonomy (GTDB): domain Bacteria; phylum Actinomycetota; class Acidimicrobiia; order Acidimicrobiales; family UBA10347; genus UBA10347. The sequence continues at coordinate 224 of JBDNHG010000006.1, forward strand.
GCGGGGTTCGTCATCGGCGTTGTACACGAGGTAATGGTGGTCGCCAAGCCCGATGCCGAATGCTCCTTGTTCGAGCGAGACGGTGCGACAGGTCAACCCTTCTGCTGTCAGTTGCTCTTCAGCTTGTTGCGCGACAAACGTGTGTGTGCCGAGATCGATACGTCGAACGGCTTCGCCGCCGTCCATGACGGCACCGACGCTGCCATCGCTCATCGTGCCCGGCTCAGACATCATCCGCGACCAGACGTAAGCAATCGCTGCGACCGCCACAACCGCCGCCACAATTGCAGCAATAGCCCCAAGACCCATGAGGAGAGGGTACTGAGTTGCCGCTCGCCTTCGGCTGCTGCTGGCATTCGCCAGATTCGGTGGCAGTGTGGTTGCTCCGCTGGTCGTCCCTCCCGGCTGGTATTGGCTCTCTGCTTCCGCTGGCTTTCGGGGGGCTAGTGGGTTTTGATCTTGGTGAACAGTTCGATATGAGGCGCTTGATCAGCCAAGTCGTGCTGATGCGCCGACATGCTGGCCCAGTCGCGAAGCAACGAATCGATGTCTTCAATCCATGCGACCTGGCTGGTATGGCTCGACAGCGCAGCGACCTTGCGGTCCATGACGTGTGTGATGTCGACCGCTAGATTCGGATCGCGGCCTTGGGTGATCCATACCCATTGCACGGCATGCGGCTCATAGCCCTCGGCGAGCAGCTCGACGTGAGCATGCGGATTTCTGGCGTCGGGGTAGACCGCAGAGATGGTGGCCTCGGCACACGCCAGATGATCGGGGTGCGAGGCAAAGATGCGGTCATAGTTTCGCTCGGGGCTCTGTGTGATCACGAGATCAGGTTTGACCTGACGTATCACCCGACTGATCACCTTGCGTAGCTCGAGGTTCGCTTCGAGGTGACCATCTGGCTGGCCGAGGAAACGAACGTCGCTCACGCCGACCTTGGCGGCGGCAGCTCGTTGTTCGAACTCGCGCATGGCCATCAGCTCGTTGCGGTCCATGTCGTCGGGGATGCCGGCTTCGCCGCTTGTCAACAGCGCATAGGTGACCTCGCTGCCGGCGCCAACGAGAACGGCCGCCGTGCCGGCGATGCCAAAGTCGATGTCGTCGGGATGTGCGACCACCACCAACACTCGTTCGGGGGCGTTGGTGGGATCAAACAATTCCATACAGAGCGAAGGATAGCTGCGCGGCGCGGATCGGTGATTCGGCCGCGCCCATGGCCCATAACGCGAACCCGACGGTCGCTACATCCTGGCGGCCTGACAATTCGGTTGCTGTTGGCTGAGCCAGTCGAAATCGGGAAGTGGCCGGGCCGTGTCCGCGTCGGCGGCGAAGGCTGTTTCGAGTGCTGCGGCGACACTGAGCAGCTGACGGTCTTGATACATCGGCCCAACAACTTGAACGCCAAAGGGTGTTCCGACTGGGTCGCGTCCGCAAGGCAACGCAGTCACGGGGTGACCAACGACGGTCAATGACGCAGTGAGCGCCAGCCATGCCATGTAGTTGTCGACCGGATGCCCGTCGACGTGGGTTGGATTGCGGTCGGTCCAGGGGAACGGAGGAACGCTCACGCCCGGGCACAGCAGCACGTCGTAGTCATCGAAAATGCCTTGGAACGTCTGGTTCAGCTCCATCTGTATCTGCCGAGCCACGGCGATGTCATACATCGGCATCTGCAACGCACCGTTGTATGACGCCTGAATGTTCGGGTTGAAGTCGCTATCCCATCTCTGGGCTTCGCGATGATATTGCGCGACGAAAATGTCGCTTCGGACCTTCCAATCAACATCGGGCGCTCGCCGAAGATCGATCGGATGTGGCTCGCACACCGCGACGATGTTGCTCAGCTTCTCGATGCGCTGCCGGAATGTCGAGCGAATCTGTTCAGATACCAATACGCCACCGAGATCCTCGGTATAGGCGATCCGTAACGTCGAGGGATCGATCTCGTCGAGCGTGGCGAGCGTTGCAGCGTCGAAGGGGAACATCATTGGATCGGCTGGCTTGGTGCCGGTGGAGCGATCGGCGACGACCGATAGCAGCAGCGCTGTGTCGGCGACGGTGCGGGCCATTGGGCCCTGCACGCTGTAGAACGTCTGCGTCATCGAGCGCTGCTCGAACGGCACGATGCCGGGTGTGGCTCGGTGGCCGACGACACCGCTATAGCAGGCGGGGATGCGCAGGCTTCCGCCATGGTCGGAACCGGTCGCGAGCGGCGCCATGTTGGTCGCGACAGCCACCCCGGATCCGCCCGATGACCCGCCGCAGGTCAGCGTCGGGTCAAAGGGGTTGCCGGTGGCGCCGAACAGCGGGTTGACCGTGTTGGCGCCGATGCTGCGCTCGGGAATGTTCGTCTTGCCGATTGGGATGCCGCCCGCAGCCTTGATGCGCGCAACGATGCCGGCGTCTTGGGTTGGTTGATGATCGGCAAAGTCGGGGCTGCCGTACGTCGTGGGCATGTCGACGGTGGGTTGCAGGTCCTTGATGGCAACCGGCAGACCATGCAGCGCACCGTGAACATCGCCTCGCAGCCGTGCCGCATCGGCGTCCGCAGCTCGCTGGAGTGCGAGTTCGTCGTTGCGAATGACCATGGCATTGACGACGGGGTCGATGGCGTCGATCTGGGCGATGCAGGCGGTCATCAGCTCGACCGCCGACAAATCACCGGCCGCCATCAGGTCGATTGCCTGACGCGCTGTGAGAGTCGAAGGATCCATGTCTCGACGCTACGCGCTCGGTCCATGAAGCGCATGACCGGCACGGGCCGATCCCTCGATCGTGGCGTAACGTGGGTGGATGCAGGACACGCCATGGATGGATTTGACGGGCAAGACGGTCGTCGTCACCGGAGCTGCGTCGGGCATCGGCGCCGCGGTTGTCGACAGCCTGCTGGCAGTAAACGCCACGGTGTACACGCTCGATGTGGCACCGGTCGCCACCCCGGTCAGGCTCGCCGTCGACTGCGATCTGGGCGATCGGCAGTCGATCGACCTCGCCACTGAACTGCTGCCTGCCAAGGTCGACATGTTGATGAACTGCGCCGGCGTTCCCAACGGCGGGCGCTTCTCGCCGGCCCAGGTCATGGCGATCAATTGGCTCGGGCTACGCCATCTGACCGAAACGTTGCTGCCACGGATTCCTGCCGGCGGTTCGGTCACCCATGTTGCCTCGACTGCCGGACGGGCGTGGGCCGACAACGTCGAGCATCACCTGGCCCTCATGCTGGCCTCGACGTTCGAAGCCGGCGCAGCGTGGGTCGACGCACACGCCGAGACGATTGGTGATGGCTACGGCTTCTCGAAGCAGGCCGTTCAGTACTACACGATGTGGCGCGCGCTGCAGATTCGACCCGACCTCGACGTGCGCATGAACAGCCTGTGCCCTGGGGTCACGAACACGCAGCTGTCTGACGACTTCCGGCGCGGCGTCGGCGACGACATCATCGATCGGGCCGTGCAGCTTGCAGGTCGCGCCGCCGAACCGGCCGAGATGGCGCCGGCGTTGCTGTTCTTGGCCGATCAGCGCACCGCCAGTTATGTAAACGGCCTCAATCTGAACGTCGACGGCGGCACCGGCGCAGCCCAACTCGTGGGCGTCTGGTAGCCAAGCCCACGAATTGTGCACTCCCCTGGGGAGTGCACAAAAGTCAAGATAAATGCGCTCGCCCAAAGCCCAAATCGTCGGGCGCTGGGGAAATTGCGCACTAGCGTTGCCGAGTGCATGCAGTAGAGGCGACCGGGCTCGTCAAACATTTTGGCGAGACAAAGGCACTCGATGGACTCGATCTGGTCGTCCCGACCGGCAGCGTCCTGGGCCTGCTCGGTCCGAATGGCGCCGGTAAAACAACCGCGGTGCGCCTGCTGACGACCTTGCTTCGTCCCGATGCGGGCACGGCGTTTATCGATGGTGTCGACGTGGTGAAAGACCCCCAAGAGGTGCGGGCACGTATTGGTCTGACCGGTCAGTACGCGGCGGTCGAAGAACGAATGACCGGCCGCGAGAATCTCGAGCTGATCGCCCGGTTCCTGCGGTTTGCGCCAGCGGCACGCAAAACACGTGCGGTCGAATTACTCGAACGATTCGACCTGGTCGAAGCCGCCGATCGCGTGGCTAAAGAGTATTCCGGTGGCATGCGACGACGACTCGACATCGCTATGAGCCTGATCGCCAGTCCTGCGGTGTTGTTCCTTGACGAGCCAACGACTGGCCTCGATCCCCGATCACGAATCGGCATGTGGGACGTCATCAAGGAACTCGGCGCCGACGGCACGACCGTTGTACTCACCACCCAGTATCTCGAGGAAGCTGATCAGCTCGCCGACTCGATCGTCGTCATCGACCGAGGCGTCAAGATCGCCGAAGGAAGTGTCGACGAGCTCAAAGACACGATCGGTGGCGACCGCATTCGTGTCACGATCGCCAAACCAGAAAACCTGGCTGCGGCTCGCGAGGCACTTGCCCCGTTGGTGACAGGCGAAATCGAACTCGATGCCGGATCGTCGACGACGCTGAGCGCGCCGATTCGAGCAGGTGGCGG
>JBDNHG010000007.1:0-3273 GCA_041688925.1 Acidimicrobiales bacterium
CGTCTCCTCCCCCGTCGGTGGCACGATCGTCTCCTCCCCCGTCGGTGGCACGATCGTCTCCGACGCTGGCTTCACGACACTGGCAGCCGCGGCCGACATCGTCGATGCCCCTTGGGTCAGCGAGCACCTGAGCATCAACCGCCTGCGCCACGCCGACGATGCCGTATACCCGACGGGCTTCTTCCTGCCCCCGGCCCAAACGCAAGACGGGGTCGAGGTCGCCGCAGCAAACCTGCGCCGCATGCGAGAGATCACCGGACGCCCTGTCGCCTTTGAGACCGGCGTGAACTATCTGCAACCGCAACCGGGCGAGATGTCCGACGGCGCCTTCTGGCGAGCCGTCGCCGAAGCCGCCGATTGCTACATCCTCTGCGACCTGCACAACATCTGGTGCAACGCATCAAACGGCCGTCAACCGTTCGACCAAACCATCGACGAACTGCCTCTCGAACGCATCTGCGAAATTCACCTGGCAGGCGGGCGCCGGCACGGCGACTATCTGCTCGACTCACACGCCGGGCTGGTCGACGCTGACCTCATGGCCAAAGCCGCACAAGTGATCGAGCGGCTGCCCTCGCTACGGGCCCTGACGTTCGAGATGATGCCTGACTCGATACCGCTGTGCTCTGTATGAGTCGATGTCGACATCGACTCATACAGAGCACAGTTCGAGACGCTCCAGCGGCTGTGGGCGCGTCGCGGTCGATTGGCCGGCCAGCCCATGTCGACGCAGAACAACTGGAGCCCGCCGACCCAAACCGCCGGCGTTCTATGGGATGCAGCCGGCTGGGAACGAGCGCTCGCCGCGTCGTTCACCCACCTGCTCCACGACCGCAGCGACGAGATCGTCGACCCGGGGATCGACGTCTACCAACACCTGATCCGCAAGATGCGGGGCGGCACCGTTGTGAGTACCACCCAGTTGTCGTACCGCATGCTGGCTCTGTCTCAGGGACTCGACGAGGCGCAGGGTTTTTCTAACCACCTTCGAAGCATCGCCCGTGACGTGCCCTACCTGTTAGACGTCGTCAACTTCGAGGCCGCATCGAGAGAAGTGATAATCACCGGTGAACCGGTCGAGGTCACCTTTGGCTGCGACCCCATCCCGCTTCTCGATGCACTGCGCAAAGGCATCCGCCCGCCTGACCTGCCCGCACAACCCCACGCGCTGATCGTCCAACCCTAGACCTGCAGATCTGGGCATCCATGAGTGTCCTGCTTCAGCCAGCTCGGCAGGAAGGGCTACGCCGCGAAGCACTACGTGCGCGAGGCGAAGCCCGGACCGTGGCATGGGCTCGGCCGCGGACACAGGGCCGATCAGCGCTGCGGGCAAGAGATGGCGCTGCTGGCGCCGACAGGGAAAGCACGTCGCCGCAGGAGGTCAGGGGTTAGCGTTGCGCCGTGGCCAGGGACCCGATCGAATGACCGACCCAGTACAGCCGGTGACGGCACCCAGACTGAGCCGCATCGACTTCGCGACGATGGCGATCACGTTCTTCTCGTTGGGGGTCACGCTTCAGGTCGTGCTGATCGACAGCGGGGCGTCGAGCACTCGAGCGTTCGTGGCTTCCGCGGTGATCTTCTCGGCGACATCACAGTTCGCCTACCTCGCAGTACGCGAGGGAGGTGGCGGCGACTGGGCAGCGATCGCCGCCGGCTGGGTGGTGGCAACCCGATTCGGCATCCTCGCCGTGAGCCTCAGCCCCAAGCTCCCTAAAGGATTCTCGCGCCGCGCCGCCGCCGCCCTGAACGCGTTCGACCCAAACGTTGCGGTTGCTGTGCAACAGCCGACGCCGAAGCTCGTCGAGCGAGAATTCTGGCGCACCACGGCCGGCATGATGCTCGGCTGGTTCGCTGGCATCGCCGCAGGCACGCTGTTGGGCAACTTCCTAGGCGACACCCAGCGGTGGGGCCTCGACGCTGTCTTCCCCGCCGCGCTGCTGGCAATCATCGGCAACCTGCTGCGCCAACGCGACGGTTTCATCGCCGGAGTCACCGGCGCAATCATCTGCCTGGTGCTGTTGCCGTTCATCCCCGCCGGACTACCGATCATCTTGAGCGTGCTCGGCGTTGCGATCGCTCTCACCGCGGTTCGACAGCCGAAGCGGAACCAGCCCGTGAAGCCAGCCGCATGACCACCTTGTCGATCGTGATGTTGACCATCGCCGCCTGGGGTCAGCGCCTTGTCGGCGCGTTCCTGATCGGACCCTGGCTGACGAAACGCCCGACGTTGACCCGCGCCGCTGGGCTGATTCCGGCCGCAGTCGTGATGGCCGTCATCGTGCAACTCACGCTGGCAAAGGGGCGCGACCTCGTCATCGACGAACGCCTCGCCGGAATGATCGTCGCTGCCGCGCTCGTGTGGCGCCGCGCCCCGTTCATCGTCGTCGTGATCTCTGCCGCCATCGTCACCGCCGGCCTGCGTGCGCTCGGCGGCTAGCAGGGTGCGCCCGGCCGCAGATTTGGGAAGCGGGCCCCATATTCGACACCATCTGTCGATTCCGGCGCCGAGACCAATCGATTGCCCTGGCGCCGACATGATCGAGTCGGACGGCCTGGCGCCCACGCCAGTCTCCGATGTTCTGCGATTCACCTGTCAGTAAGGGTCCCGCCGTATCGATCGCCTAGCTCGCAGTTGTGCGAATTGGAATCACCTGCGGCGGGGGCACCCCGACCGACCGAGTCATCGACCAAGTCACCAAGGCCGAGGAGGACGGATTCAGCGCCGTCTGGTTCCCCGGCGGAGGCGGCGCCGATGCGCTGCCAGCCATGGCCGTCGCCGGCCGTGCCACCGAACAAATCGAACTCGGCACGGCGATTCAGCAGACCTACATGTGTCACCCCATCCTGGCAGCCCAACGAGCCGCTGCGGTCGTCGACGCTATGGGTCGGCCCGGCTTCACCTTCGGCCTTGGGCCGGGGCACGCACCCCATGTCGAGGGCGTCTACCGCGAGTCCTATGACCATCCGGGCCGTCACACCGAGCACTATCTCGAGATCGTAAGCGGCCTCTTGGCCGGCGAGTCTGTCGACGTGGTGTCCGACGATGTCAGCGCCGCTGGCGGTGTCAAGCTTCAGGCGATTGCGCACGAGGTACCGCTGCTGGTCGCTGCGCTCGGGCCCCGACTGCTGCGCGTCGCCGCCGACTATTCGGCCGGCACCATCTTGTGGATGGCCAACGCGGCCTCGATCCGAGACCATGTAGCCCCACACCTTGCTGCCGCGGCCGGCGATGGCACCCGCATCGTGGCCGGGCTCCCCGTCGCTGTCACC
>JBDNHG010000008.1:0-3248 GCA_041688925.1 Acidimicrobiales bacterium
GGAGCGGCGATAACCGCAGTCGCCCGCCGGGCGCAGAACCGCTCGACCCGTTCGAATACTCTCGCCGCTACTGGGCGCACAATTGCAGGAATCCACTGTCGCGACGCAATTCCGAGGGGATAATCGTCGTGCACATCATAAATTACGGACTTGCCAAATAGCCGCATGAGTGGCGTGAGAAGCATCATCTCAGGATCATGGACGTGAATCACCTTCGCATCGGCTTGTAGTGCCGCAAAAAGCCCGACGATTGGGCGTAGCAATAGGCGACTTAGGCGGCTTCGACCAGGAAGACGCCAGACCTGGATATTGACGCCGGTCTGGCTCTGCAACAACTCGACATCAACTTGGTCACTGCTCACGACAATGAGGGTCGTCGCGTAGCCCGCCGAGGCGAGGGTCGCGCACTCTCGGAGCAGGATCCTCGTGTCCCCCACGGGATGCGATGTCGTCACGTGACATGCGCTACGTGCTTGCATCGTCGCCTCTCAAATGCTCATGAGCGATCGCTCTGACGCCTGCCGTGCAGTCTCGCCTTCCACTTTCACCATATCGTTGCGAAGTGGCGAGTGAGCCGCTATCGCCACACAGAACTCCAATAAGCGGAAGCAGTAGGCGTGACACTCAAGACAGGTCGAAGGTTGTTGAGGGTCGGGCGGTTGGCCTGACCTGAGTGTGGCTGGCTCCTCTGATGCCTCGTCGCTGATTTTGTCGGCTGGCTCTAGACCCTGAGACCGTTGTTGGAGTTTCGCCGACCAGTCGCTCCGTATCCATGTGCACATACCGACGCTCGAAGTCCGAACTATCGGACCCTATTTCCGTGCCAGCTTTGATTGCGACGACAGCAACCTTGATTGGTTGAGAAGTCGATCCGGCAGGCAGGCCGGGTCGACCGTCAGGAACTCGCTTACGTCGATAGTTCCGAAGACAGCAGCCTTTGTGTGCCACACCCGGGAGTGCGCCCCGGTGGCCATGATCTCACCCTCGTGACCGAGCTCTTCGTGCAACTTTTCGTTGGGGCGCAGACCGGTGTAAACGATCTCGGCATTCGACTTGTGGTGGCGAATAAGTTTCTCAGCTAGATCAACAATCTTCATTGGCTCGCCCATGTCGAGCACCAGTGTCTCGCCTGTTTTACCTATCCCGCCGGCTTGCAGCACGAGCCGAGCGGCTTCAGGGATCGACATGAAGTACCGAGTGACGTCGGGGTGAGTAACAGTGACAGGTCCTCCCGCCGCGATCTGCTTCTCAAAAGCAGGCAGCACCGAACCCCGACTTCCAATCACGTTTCCGAACCGCACACTGATGTAGTCGCCCGGAGATTCGTGACCGGTCTGCAACGTGAGAGCCTCTGCAAAACGCTTCGTGGTGCCAAGGACGCTCGTGGGGTTCGCCGCCTTGTCTGTGCTCACATTCACGAAGTGAGCAACGCCAATTGAGCTTGCGGCGCCTAGAACATTCTGCGTGCCGACAACATTGGTAAGCAAGCCTTCTCGCGGATGAGCTTCGAGGAGCGGCAGGTGCTTAAGCGCAGCAGCGTGAAACACAATCGCTGGGCGGTGCTGCTCAAACACTTCCCGGACGCGGTCACGATCCCGAATATCGGCAAGGACAAGATTTTCGTCGTCGAGCAACCCATGACCAGCGACGGACAACTGGAGTCCTTGTAGTGCTGTCTCGTCGCGGTCGAGCATGACTAGTCGCTCAGGCTCATATCTCAGGATCTGACGGCAGAGCTCCGAACCGATGGAGCCCCCAGCACCTGTGACGAGTACGACCTGGTCCTTCAGGTATGCACTGACGCTCTCGTCATCGATCTCGACTTCCTCGCGACCGAGTAGGTCAGTGATTTCGAGCGGACGGGCAGTGTCCATCGTTGCCATCAGGCCGAAAAGTTCGGTCGTTGGCGGCAAGATCATGACCTCGAGCTCCGCTTGGTCACCTTCATCCGCGAGCCGCTCGATGAGTGCCGAGCTGGCGCTTGGCACAGCAATCAACAACATGTCGGCCCGCGTCCTCAAAGAAGCAACGTCCTCGCTCGTGCCGAGTACGCGCACACCTTCGACACTGCGATTTTGCTTCTTCACGTCATCGTCAAGCAGACCAATCGGCACGTAGCGTGAAGTCGGATCGCTGAGCATCGATTTGACGACCTGGGTGCCGCCATCGCCCGCACCGAACACGAGTACTCGAATACGTCCTTCAGGATCCGGCCGACTCTCTGCACGGCGTAAGACTCGCCACACAACTCGAGTCGCCACCAGCCACATTCCGGCAAGCATCATGCCCATGCCAACAACAGACGTCGGCACCCACGGTGTGAAGAACAGGCGGTTAGCACCAGCTGCTGCCGCACTCGCCAAGAACCAGCTCACGCCAAGAACCAGGACTTCGTCAAAGGTCGCAACTTGGTAACGGTTTCGATATAGGTGCAGGAACCAGCCCGCAACCAAGAAGACACCAGCTGCGACGAGCCCGACCCAAACGATCTCTAGCCACGGAAGCTCAAGCGAATTCACTTCGTTGCGCAAAAGTCCGGCAAAGAAAAAGGCCGGAATGAAACCGAAAAGATCAGAGAGTGCGAGGGTGAACGGGTACGCCCCCCGGATCAGCTGCGCCAAGTCTCGGATCATCGGCCGAAGGCTTTGAACATTCAACTGGTTGACCTCCCGCCACGGGCAATAGTGCTGCGGTCTCTGTGCGCAAACGGCACGTGAACAGCATTCAGCATACTGCGCACGTTTAATCGTTACGAGGACACAAACGAGAAGTTCTCTCTCGTGAAGAAGTGGCCACAGACAGCGGTCGTCCCCCAGTTAGGTCAACGGTGGAACCTCGTCACCAGGCAACGCCGCCGTCGATTTTGATGGTGGCGCCGGTGGTGTAGCTGCTTGCGTTGCTTGCCAGGTACATGGCGGCGCCGACGATTTCGTCGGGAGCGCCGATGCGGTTCAACGGCACGTCGCGCTCGATACGTGCCTTGGTTTCATCGGTCCAGGCGTCGGCGATATCTGTTGCAAATGGGCCGGGCATGATCGTGTTCACTCGCACCTTCGGCGCGTACGCGTGAGCGAACGAACCGGTCAGCGCGTTGACGCCGGCCTTAGCCGCTCCATAGGCGGTCTCGTTGGGGCTGGTCACAATCGAGGCAGTCGAGCTCACATTGATGATCGATCCGCCGTCGCCTTCGGCCATACGTTCGCCGAACAGTGCACACAGTCGGAACGGACCTCGAAGGTTCACCTGCA
>JBDNHG010000009.1:0-13881 GCA_041688925.1 Acidimicrobiales bacterium
ATCAGACAGCCTCGGAGCTCACGATCTTGTCGGCCCGCAACTGTGCAATTTCGTCTGCGGTCTTGCCGAGAGCGCTGAGCAGCACGTCGGTGTGTTGCCCGGCGAGCGGCGCAGATCCATAGGCAGGGTTCAGGCCTCCGACCGTGACGATTGGCCCCCAGCGCTGAAGTCTTCCGAAGCGTTCGTGGTCGACGACCGGCGCCCAACCGTTCGCAACCATATGAGGATCGGCGGCGATGAAACGATCGATGTCGACGCCGTCAGCGCGCACACAGGCGACACCTTGGGGCACCAACACTGACTCCCACTCGGTGGCCGTCTTGGTGGCGAACACATCGCCGAGCGCCTGGGCTGTCAGCTCACCACTCAGGTCGAGCGCCGAACGCAACGCCTCTGATTCGCGATCAGATGTGGCCGCCAAGAACACCCAACCTTCGGCCGCCTCGTACAACCGATACGTCGGCGAGATGCCGTGATAGCCCGCATCGACCGGTAGGCGTGACGGCTTGTTGTCATAGGCCAAGAAGTCGTCGCCGTTGGCCCACGCGTTGGCGACCTGCATGTTGATGCGCACCATCTGGCCGCGAGCGTCGGTGCGTTGCCGAGCCACCAGGGCCAGCAATATTGCCGATGCCGCAACGACGCTGGTGTTCGGGTCAGGGTTGGCCTCGTTGGCCGCCATGATCTGGCGCGAGTATTCGCGGACATCGGCAAGCGTTGGGCAATCAGCGGTGAGCGCCTGCCCGGCTTGCCATGCAACGCCGCCGGTCGCAGCGCCCATGACCGGATGTGTTGCCGGCCGCTTGGCGCCAGGCCCATGCGGGCTATAGCCGTTCACGACCGCCCAGATCAGATCAGGATTGATGGCATGAAGCTGCTCGTAGCCCATGCCGAGTTTCTCGGGGACCTTGCCCCGGAAGTTGTGCACCAGCACGTCGGCGTCGGCCACCAACTCGTGCAACAGGGCTTGCCCCGCCGGCGTCTTGAGGTTGATGCAGATCGACTCTTTGCCGACATTGGTCTTGACGGCCATGCGTCCTTCGATGGCGAGGCCGCGGAAAGGATCACCGGCAAGCGGCTCGACCTTGATGACCCGTGCGCCCAGATCGGCAAGCATCACAATGGCCAACGGCGCCGCAATGATTGTGGACAGATCGAGAATCGTCACACCCTCGAGCGGCCGACCCGCCGGATTGGTTCCCATCGCTACCGGGGCTGCACCATCGGCCTGTTCATCGGCCTGTTCATCGGCCTGGTCATTGTTTGCCAGCGCGCCGAGCACCTGCTCGGTGTGCTGCCCAATCGTGGGTGCGCCCGCCAAAACAGCGGCCGGTGTGTCGACCAGTTCGGCGATCGGCCCGATCTGGGTCGTCGCTCCATGAATCGGGTCGTCGACACTGACGAGGCAGCGTCCTTCGACCAGATCTGCATGGGTGATCGCCTCGGTCGTCGTGACGATGGGTTCGGCAGCAACATTGCCGTTCTCGGCGAAAATCTGCATCCACTCGTCGGTCGTGCGCTCTTGCATGCGCACCAGCATGCGGTCACGTGCCTCTTCGGTCGCCTCGGCACTCCAGACTGCCGGGCTGCCCTGAAACTTCTCGTCGATCAGGAATTCGCCCAACAGATCAACGGCATCGAGGAACGAGTAAAAGAGATGCTCGAGCAGATTGCCACACTGGATCCAGCCGCCATCACTGGTGCGCAGCGGGTGGTAGTTCAGTGTCGGCATCGGGCTCGCGTCTCGAATCCGCACAAACGTGCGGCCGTCGCGCTCGGCGATCTGGCGCGACAACAGGTCGACCAGCTCGAACGGCATCAACCCCTGCACCAGGCTCGCCTCGACCCGGTCACCGCGACCGGTCAGAGTGCGTCGGTACACCGCGGCCAGAATGCCCTGCACCGCCGCCTGGCTTGCGGCATGTGTCGCGACCGGCACCGCCGCGTAGACCGGGCGCCCTTTCCCGAGTTGCACCGAGAACGATGTCAGACGTCCTGCCTTGGCGGCGATTATCCCTTCGTATCCCGGCAGTTCGGCATAGGGCCCGTCGACGCCCCATCCGGTGATTGCGCAATGGATCAGCGCGGGGAAACGCTCGCACAATGTGGCACTGTCGAGTCCGAACTTGCGGGCTCGACTGGGAGGGCCCGACACGACTACGACATCGGCAGTCGCAATCAGCTGTTGCGCGGTCGCCCGGTTCTCGGGCACCTTCAAGTCGAGCACAACGCTTTGTTTGCCGCGGAGCCAGAACGGGCTGGCGGCAAGTGAGCGGAACCGGTCACCGTCGGGCGGTTCGACCTTGATGACTTCGGCACCAAAGTCTGACAACACGGTCGTGGCCAGCCCTCCGGCAGGCCCCGAGCTGAAGTCAACAACACGTATTCCGGCGAGGGGAGTCTCCATGTCGTGAACTTACTTCGTGGCCGCCGCTCGATCGCGAGCGAGCGATGGTGACCTGGCACCGGCATCAGGCAACTCGCCGGCTGCAAGTCATGAATCTGACCGAAGAATCGGTGCAACTGATGGCTGATCTCGTTGGCACACACCGCTGACCGACCTCAGCGCGGGCCGACCTCAGAGCGGGCGACCAGTGGCCCCGAGCCACGGGGCCCCTCGTGGGGTAGATTGGAAATCGCATGGTTTCTAAGAAGTCTCGGCCACGCCGGTCCGCCGAAGAGACTCGGCGCGTTCTGGTTGCCGAAGGTCTGCGGCAACTCGAACGGGTTGGCATGGATTTCGGCGTTGAACACCTGACGCTCGAGGCTGCATGCGCCGTTACCAATGTGCCCCGATCGTCCAGCCATGCGGCATGGGCGATCGACGATGACTATGCACCGCAGGCGCTCTATCAACGCACCGTGTTGCAAGAATGGTTGGCCAACCGCGAAGGCAGCACGTTCTCGGGTGCGGCCGAACGGGCACTCACCCATGCATTCGACAAATATGGTGACGCTCTGAGTCGCAACGACATCATTCGCACGGCCATACAGGCAGCGCTCGAAGCAGGGCTGTCTCCCGACGAGCGTGGCGAGGGCAGCGGTCTGCTGTCGACCGATATGGCCATCAAACACACACTGGCCTCCCAACCCGTTGCCAGCAGAGATCCTGAAATCGTTGCCTGGGTCAGCAACGCCGAGATGCGAAACCGAGCCGAACGTATCGAAGACTCGTATCGGCCGCTCAGCGACCTGCTGGGCCTCACACCACGCCTCGAATACGGCCAGGCCGCGTATGGACACCTGGCGGTAGCGGTTGCGGCGCTGACCGAAGGCATCATGATGCGCGAACTGGTCAGCCCCGAGCTGGGCCTCGCTAGCGGACTTGTGCGCAACAGCGAAGCCGATGTTGTCGAAGCAACCCTGCTCGGCGTGTGCGTCGAGGCGCTGGTCGAAAAGTTCTTCGAGCCGCGCCAGGCAAGCGATGGGCCAGATCCGCTGCCCTACGAAGACTGAAATTGCAGCCCCGAAACAGCCACTTGTGATCACTCGACGCAGCTCAGCTAACGTCGACATCGATCAGCCGTCAGAAAAGTTTTGGCCAAAATTCGAGGTTGTTCTCGCACCCTTTGCTACAAATGTCGTGCGGGCGGAACTCCGTGAAGGTCGGGAGACCATGCCTCAGTCGCGTACTTACCGCAGAATCACCGCCGCAGTGGCGTTGTTTTGCGTGTGCCTGCTGCCTAGTCACGCCGCACTTGCACAGCCCTCTGACGACCGTTTGATCACCGCCGATGGTGCGGGCGACGCGGTGTTGGGTCTGGCGCCTGACGAGCTGGCCGCCAGCCTCGGACCTGACTATGACTTGGGCGACGAGGTGCGAATCACCGTCGACTTCGACGGCCGAGTCGTCACCCGTGACGGAACCGTTCAGTTTCGGGCGGCCATGACCGATACCGGCGAAGAACTGACGCTCTTCATCGTCAGCAACCCCGACTACACCACCGCCGAGGGCGTGGGTGCCACCACGACCATTGCCGAAGCCGAGGCGGTCTACGGCGGCGCCACACTGTCGTGGAACCCCGACAACGAAGGTCGCGAGTTCGTCAGCTTCGAAAACGGCCCCCAAGGTCGAGTCGCATTCCGAACACCTGGCATTGGTGGCACCAATGCCGGCATCTATGCCGACGGCGAGTTCACCACAAGCGAGTACGAAGACGGCAGCGCAATCGCCGCAGTGTGGGTGAGCTGTATCCCCGGCACCGACTGTCCGGCCGATCGAGCGGCAACACAGGCCACCCCAGAACCAACCGCCACGCCAGAACCCGCCGCGGCGCCGGCCGCGACCCCCGAACCCGCAGCTACCCCTGAACCAACAGCGACGCCTGAACCAACCGCAACGGCTGAACCAACGCCTGAACCCACCGCGACCCCCGAACCCGCAGCGACGCCGGCACCAACGCCGTCTGACGGCACCTCTGGCCCATCGGGCGAGCTGCCAACGACCGGCACGACCGAGCTGTTGTTGTTGTCGGTCGTATCACTGCTCTTCGTGGTGGGCGGCGCATTCGTTCTCGTCGAACGACGCTTCCTTGCCCCAGCATGGTTGAAAGTTCGCGACTGAGCGTTCGAGGCTGCGCCCGTACCGAATTGGGGCGTGGTTCCCACATATCTAAAGATTCGGTGTTCTTCTCACTTAAAAAAGAACCAATCTTTCGTTAAACGGGAAAACCCGGCGATATTGGTCGAGAAGTTGGTGGTTTGACTCTGGTTCAGCTCGAATACTTGCAGTTGTTCAGCGCACAACGATGTGCGCCACTTGCAAGGAGTCAACAGTGATGAATGCAGAACTCGACCTCGAATCAAACCTCTGGATGGAAGACCTCGGCGGCGTTGGCTTCGATGAGCTCCGGGACCTGCCATTTGCGGTGCAGGCCCGCATGGACATCTCTGTACTCGACTGATCTCGTTGCCATCGCCACGCTGCGTGCAGCGTGGCGATGTCTGAGGCGGCCATGTCTGAGGCGGCAGAGTCTGAGGTCGCAGAGTCTGAGGGAGCGGTGTGAGCTTGTCGCTCAGCCGTCGGCCTTGAGAAATTGGCGGACCAGCGGCAGATAGTGCTCGAGCGGGTTGCTCGTGTAGGTGGCATCAAAGGCTGTCTGGTCGTAGAGACGACAGAACTCTTCGGTGTAGTCAAAGTGTGGTGAGTCACGGAACTGCTCACGGGCGTTGCCATCGGCGCCGATGAAATCCCAGAAGTAGTACCCCTGGAACACGCCGTGATTCTCAACCAGGAAATGGTTCGCTTCGCTGACGAACGGTTTCACGATGGCGGCGGCGATTGCCGGATGATTGAACGGCGCCAACGTGTCGCCGATGTCATGGATTAGCGCACAGAACACGTACTCGTCGTCGCGATTGTCTCGCTCGGCTCGTGTTGCGGTTTGCAGGCTGTGTTCGAGCCGGTCGACCGGAAACCCGCCATGATCGGTTTTGAGATCGCCGAGCAGGCTGATCACCCGGTCAGCGACCAGGCGTTGTGTCTGATTGACCTGCGGGATGATCTTGGCCCAGTCTTCGGCCGTTGATTCTTCGAACGAAGTGAACGATGCACGGGGCGACTCGTCGTGGGCAGTCCCCGTCCCAGTGGTTGCAGTCTCGGTGGTTGTGGTCTCGGTGGTCAGGCTCATCACACCAGGCTAGAACATGCAGACTGGCCGGTCACGACCGCGTTGGGGTCGACTCGATGGTTTCTCGATAGAGCTCGCCGCTCGCCTTTACGGTTCGGTCTCGAGCAATGATCCCCCGCTCGGTATCGAAGCCGGCTCGCCACTCGTAACCGTCGATCGCCGTGTCGTGAAAATAGCCGACCAGTTTGATGCCGTCGCTTCGCACGTCGGAGACGATCCGCAGCGTCTCTTCGAGCAACTCGGTGCGCCACACATCGTTCGTGGTCGACACGCCATTGGCGGCGACGGCAAGCGGTGTGTCGAGGCGTTCGGCCATGCGGTGCAACAACACGCCGAGTTCCTCGGGAAGCGGAACGAATCCGGTGTCGGCAGTGGTCCCCGACGGGGGATAGGGCCGCATCTTGCCGCGGTGATCGACGCTGATCGGGTGGTCGAACGCTAATCCAACAATGGAGAAGTCCTCGGTCCACTCGAGGTCACGCACGGGCCGACGATCGGGAAGCACCATCTCGCCGTTGCCAATCATGTTGGTCCACGAGTCGAACAGCAGAGCCGCCCACCACTTCACATGCTTTTGCGACGACCGCGCCTCGAGTGTCGATCGGTTGTCGTCGACTGCAGAAAAGATCGTCGGTGTGCCCCGCACGGCCATCGTCGTTGCACCACCTGCACGCAGGTGACGGGCGGCGAGATGGTCAGCCAACAGTGCACCTTCGATTGCCTCGTACAGCCCGCGCATGCCAAGGTCGGTGTCGCTTCGTCGGCCCGGAGGGCGGCTGCCGAGCCCGTGGCCCCGCAACGCCCAACCGACAGGATCCTCGATTGGGGTCCACCCGGCTGCGGCGTCGCCGAAGTTCTCGGCGCACCGATCGACATGGCGCATCCAGTGATATTCGCGGCCGCGTTCTTCGGCAAACCCCTTGCTGTCCTCGCTGAACCATCCGGGCAACGTCGTGTTGTGCAGCGTGATCCACGGACGCAAGCCAAGCGACTGTGCGTGGCCGAGAACATCGCGGTACAGGTCAAGGGCCTCGCCGTCGGTTTTGCCTTCGGCCGGTTCGATACGTGCCCATTCGACCGTCAGGCGAAAATCGGTGACTCCCAGGCTGGCGATCAAGCCGAGATCATCGTGGAAATTGGTGGCGAACCCGTTGCCGTCGTTCGATGCGGGGGCCGACTTGTCTCGTTCCCAGCGAGACCAGTCGGCGCTGGGGTGCACTCCCTCGATTTGCACCGAAGACGAGGTGACGCCCCACATGAATTCGGTGGCGACTGGTTCGTCGTTTGTTTCGGTGTTGTGCACCTGTTCAGCTTGCCGCGATCAGCGTCAGATGTGTGTAGCTGTCAGAGGTTGAGTTGGACGAGCAGGGGTGCTTGGTCAGGCCCTGGGCAAGCTCTACGCAGACCGTGATTGCTGCGCCGCTGACGCTCCAGCCACCGGCGTTGGCGGGCTGGTTCTGCATGTTGTGCAGCGTCGATGGTCTGGCGGCGGTTGGCAAACGCCGGTGACGCATCAGGTCACCGCAGCGGTCTAGAGCCGACGCAGGCTGATCTCTTCGACGCGGTGGTTCAGGCCTTTGCGCAGCACCAGGTCGGCGCGATCGCGAGTGGGGGCAATGTTCTCGACCAGGTTGGGGCCGTTGATGGCGTCCCAGATGCCCGAGGCGGTTTCAACCGCTTCTTCGTCGCTGAGCAGCGCATAACGAGAGAAGTATGAGCGTGGGTCGGCGAACGCTGATTTGCGCAGTGTCAGAAACCGCTCGATGTACCAGTTGCGCACGACTTCTGTGTCAGCGTCGATATAGATGGCGAAGTCGAAATAGTCGCTGACGAAGACGCGTGGGCCGTCGGGGGTGGCAGCACCGGTTTGAAGGACGTTTAGCCCCTCGATGATGATGACGTCGGGCCGTTCGATGAGCCGGCGGCCCTTGGGCAGCACGTCGTAGGTCAGGTGTGAGTACACCGGGATCTCGATGTTCTGCTCACCCGACTTGAGTCGCGAGACACACTCGAGCAGTGCCCGTTGGTCATAGGACTCGGGGAAGCCTTTGCGACCCATCAAGCCTCGTTCTTGAAGCACGGCGTTGGGGTGCAGGAATCCGTCGGTTGTGATCAGGTCGACGCGGGGGCTGTTGGGCCACCGAGACAGCAGTGTTTGCAGCACGCGGGCGCTGGTGCTTTTGCCCACGGCGACGCTTCCGGCGACGCCGATCAGATAGGGGACCTTGTCTGGCGGGGTGCCGAGGAAGATGTCGGTGGTACGTGACAGGTCTTGAACAGCACCCACATAGAGACTGAGCAACCGGGAGAGCGGCAGATAGGTACGTTCGATCTCGTCCATCGAAAGTTGCTCGTTCACACCTCGCAACCGCTCGACGTCGGCCTCGTTAAGCGTCATCGGCGTCGAAGCACGCAGCCGTGCCCAGGCTTCGGCGTCGAAGTGCAGATAGGGGTCGATCTCAGTCATGCAGGCGAAATGGTAGGCACTGGTAGCTCCGTGGCATTAAGGCAGCGGTCACATGTAGCAATCTGGTAATGGTCATTGTTGCACCGGGGTCATTGTTGCACCGGGCGAGCGAACTACGCCTGAGGAAGCGTATCGATCGGGCCGGCGGGGCCTTTTCGCAGGTACCACTCATAGCCGTAGACAGCGGCAAAGTTCTGCTCGCCGAGTGCGAAGGTGGGTGCGTCGGCGGGCAGCTGGCTGGCGTGGGCCGCCATGGCTTGACGCTTGTGTGGCAGTGCAGCGTTCACGTCGACGGTCAGGTCGATCAGCAGCGATGGCATGCCCAGGTCGCTTGCCGCCAGCCCGCGCCCCCGGGGACGTTCGCCCAAGCCGGCTTCGACAACAACATGGGTTTCCACGAAGTGCAGGTATTCGCGGTCGACGGTTGATTCGTAGAGCGTGCGAATCTGTGCCGTCTGCTGCAACGCACGGCCGACCCGGTGCACCTGAAGATGATCGGGGTGCCCATAGATGCCGTGGTCGTCGTAGCTGACAAGGGCCTGTAGCGAACCATACGGTTCGAGCGCCCGGCGGGCGGCGTCAACCACGGTTGCCAACGGTTGGTGCACGAAGCCGGCTTGGTTTTCGCCGTGAACGCCTGAGTCGGCGAATCCCAGGAACACGATGTCGTCGACGCCCAGTGATTGGCAGCAGCGCAGTGTCTCTTGTTGTCGTTCGCCCGCCAGTTCCGCGTTTGTTGTGCGGGGCACACCGAGCTCGCCCGATGTGGCCACCAGTAGCACGACGCGGTGACCTTGCTCGGCAAGCATGGCCATGGTGCCACCGGTAAATATCGCTTCGTCGTCGGGGTGGGCGTGCAGGAAGGCCACGGTGTGAGGCGTCTCCATTATCGGGGAATCCTAGGGATGTTTGCCCCCAACAGCTCAGGTGCGGGCGTTGTGCGCCGAATAGAGCAGGGTGCAACTCGAAGACCTTCACAATCTCCTTCTGGTGGTGCTGCTTCTCGCAGCCGCTCTCGTTGGCGTCGCCTGACCCCGACCGGTCGCGGTTGCGGTGTTGAGCCGATAGCTGCAACGCTGGGCTGATGCATCCTGAACAAAACCTGCTGGACCTCTCTGGCAAGGTCGCTGTCATCACTGGTGGAAGTCGTGGCCTTGGCCGTCACATGGCTGATGCGTTCGCCCGCGCCGGCGCCGATGTCATGATCGCCAGCCGCAAACTCGATCAATGCCAGGCCGCGGCCGACGAGATCATGGCGGCGACCGGCCGCCGCGCCGAAGTCAACGAGTGTCATGTCGGCAAGTGGGACGATTGCGACGGTCTCTTCCAGGCCACATACGCAACGTTCGGTCGGTGCGACATTTTGGTCAACAACGCAGGCATGTCGCCGCTGTACGACAAGCTCACCAACGTGACCGAGGCGCTGTTCGACAAGGTCATCGAAGTGAACCTGCGCGGGCCGTTTCGTCTGTGTGCGCTGTTCGGTGAGCGGATGGCTGCCGAGGATGGCGGTTCGATCATCAATATCAGTTCGACAGCATCGCTCGAGACGAGCCCGAACGAGACGGCTTATGGGGCTGCCAAGGCGGGGGTGAATGCACTGACGAATTCGTTCGCTCGTGCCTATGCGCCCAAGGTGCGGGTCAACACGATCATGCCAGGCGCATTCGCGACCGATATTTCTGACGCGTGGACCGACGACGTCAAGGATCGCATCCGCTCGCAGGTGCCGTTGGCACGTATTGGCGAGCCGCACGAGATTGTGGGCGCGGCAATGTTCTTGGCGAGCGACGCAAGCAGCTATGTCACTGGTTCGATCGTCAAGGTCGATGGCGGCGTCGCCTGGTAGTGACGCTGGGCCATTCGGGGTCGTGAGATCAACCAATAAGCACTGAGATTGTCAGTCCTAAAGTTAGAGACAGTTCTTTGACCCCGATCGCCGTGGAGCAATGGGTTTGCGATTAAAATCCATGTGGGACTCTGGTGCAGTTGGACCGGGTGCAGTTGGACCGGTTCCGGGAAACACATTCGCTCATGTGGGGAGCCAAAACAAGTTGACGGTTCGTGGCCTTCCATCGAGTCTGCGTGCACTCGCAAGTGCGGTACGAAAGATGTACCCGTACAGCCTGGCCGCTTCTGATCTTTTCGGGTTTATTCCCGCGTTCTTTTTTGCCGGGTTGTTGCGCAACGAGGTCGGTACTGTCAATTTGCGCTGGTCAGAGATTGTGGTCGTGGCCGCCATCTCGGCCGCGAGTTTGCTTGTCAGTGGCTGGGTGCTGCACCTGTACCGAAATCGCTACCGCGTCGCTAGCTTCGACGAGGTTTCGCTTCTCGGTGTTTGTTGGACGTTGGCGACGGTCATTGGTGTTGCCGCAAATCTGCTGATCTACATGCCGCGAGTGCCAAGCTCGATAGTTGCATTGGGCGCTACGTTGGCCGGGGCATGGATGGTCGGCACCCGTGTCGTGTGGCGTGTTTTGCGGCGCGCTGAATCACGCCCCGACCCCGAGGGTCGCATCCGTGTGCTCGTCTTCGGCGCCGGCGACGGCGGCACCCAGGTGGTCAAGTCGATGCTGGGCGATCCCTCATCACGCTACGTGCCGGTTGGTGTGCTCGACGACGATCCGAAGAAGCAGAATCGCAGTATCGAGGGCGTCCGCGTGCTTGGTACCAGTGATGACTTAGGCAGGCTCAAACGCCAGGCCGACATGTTGCTCATCGCAGTGCCCAGTGCCACCGGCGCGCTGATTTCAAAGCTGGCTGATGCTGCCGCCGAGGTCAAACTTGACGTCATGATCCTGCCGTCGACCACCGAACTCTTCGACATGTTGGTCACCATGGACACGGCCCGCAAACTCGAGATCACGGACTTGCTCGGCCGCGATGAGGTCGAAATCGACGAAGAAAGCGTGCGGAACTATCTACGGGGCGAAGTCGTGCTGGTCACCGGCGCCGGCGGCTCGATCGGCTCTGAGCTCTGCCGCCAGATCTTGCGGTATGAACCGGCTCGACTGGTCATGCTCGATCGTGACGAAACAGCCCTGCAAGGCGTGCAACTGTCGGTCGCTGGCCATGGCCTGCTCGATGACGAAAACCTGGTTTTGGCCGACATCCGAGACCGCGACCGGGTGTTTGAGGTGTTTGAGCAGCATCAACCGGCGATCGTATTTCACGCAGCTGCGCTCAAACATCTGCCGCTGCTAGAAGCCCATCCACGTGAGGGGCTGCTGACCAATGTGTTCGGGTCAAGGAACGTGCTTGAGGCAGCAAAAGATCTCGACGTAAAACGATTCGTCAATATAAGTACCGACAAGGCGGCAAACCCGACCAGCGTTCTTGGCACCACAAAACGACTGGCCGAAGCGCTCACCGTGCAGACCGGCCAGGATGCTCGAGGCGAGTTCATTAGCGTGCGATTCGGCAACGTGATCGGCAGTCGTGGCAGCGTGCTGCCAGCGTTCGAGGAGCAGATTGTGAGGGGTGGCCCGGTGACAGTGACACATCCGGATGTCACCAGATACTTCATGTCAATTCCCGAGGCATCTCGATTGGTGCTCCAGGCCGGCGCCATCGGGGTCACCGGTGAGACCCTGGTACTCGACATGGGTGAACCCATGAGGATCGTTGACCTAGCAGAGAAGCTCATTCGGCACCACCGGTCCAACGCAGAGATCGTGTTTACCGGCCTACGGCTCAACGAAAAGCTGCACGAAGTACTCGGCCACGACGGCGAAGTCATGGCCATTGGCCCCCATCGCCGGATCTGGCACAGCGATATGACGGCCGTGCTACCGGCCGAATGGGGCTTCGATGACCTCCTGCGTATGAACCCGAGTGAGCTTGGCCCTCAGCTGCTGGCCGCTGTTGATTCGTTTGGCGTCGACACCGTACGGGGCGAACGCCCCACCAAGACCAAGACTGGCTTGTCTGCGGCGGGAAACTGAGGCGTTTCCCGGGTCCGCGTCCGGAGATGCTGATAGGCGCAGTCTGGAGCGCCACCTAGATCGTGGGTGCGCGCCCGCGGTGGGCTCACTGGGCCCAGCGCTCGGTGAAGCCAGGGTTGCAGCCGAGGCCCTGAGGGCGATCGCTCAACAGCCTGACGAAGCCACCCTGATCACCCGAACCCTGTTCGTGGCTATGGCCCTGATCGAGTCGACCGCCATCTATGCGTTGGTGGTTGCCCTGATCCTGATCTTCGCCAATCCGTTCTGGGCCGAGTTCATCGGTTGAACAGCACGTTTCGAAAGGAGGTGACGCAAATATGTTGATCGACCCGTTCACCATCATCGCCCAGATCGTCAACTTCGTGATCCTGGCGGTCGCGTTGAAGTACTTCCTCTATGACCGCGTCATCACGGCGATGGACGAACGAGAAGCGGCGATTGCGCAACGACTACACGATGCCGACGACCGAGAGACCGAGGCCGCGGCCGCGCTGACCTCCCACGAAGAAAACATCGCGCAGTTCGGTCGCGATCGTGGCGCGCTCCTCGAAGAAGTCCACGCCGAGGCAGCCGAAGACCGTCAGCGCCTGCTCGAAGGTTCCCATGCCGATGCCGACGAAGAACGGCTGCGTTGGCAGCGCAGCCTCCAGGCCGAGCGACGCGAGTGGGAGCACGAACTTCGCCGCCGCACCGCCGATGAGGTGAGCGCGCTCAGTCGGCGAGCCTTGTCAGACCTCGCCGGCTCCGATCTCGAGGCGGCGGCCATCCAGCACGGGCTCGACCATTTGAGCGCGGCTGGTTCTGGCGATATCCGAAGTGATCTGTTCGGCGAGGAAACTAAAAGCAGTCCCATCACGGTGCGCACTGCGTTCGAGCTCACGCCCGAGCAACGTGTCGAGGTGACGGAGCGGATCCGCTCGATCGGTGCCGGGCCCGATCGCTCAATCGAGTTCGAAACTGATCCCCATTTGATTCTGGGCATCGAGTTCCGCAGTGATGGCACCTCGGTGAGCTGGAACGCGTCGGACTATCTCGACGACCTCGATACCAGGGTGGCCGATCTCGCCGCCACGCTCGATCGGCGAGACGATGGTGGCTGAATCGAACAGGGCTGGATCGAACAGCGAAGCGGTCAGACAAGACTCTTTGAGCGCTGCTGACATCATGTCCCGGGTCTTCGACGATCTCGAGACCAACCGGCACGGTTTCGACTACGCGCTTGGCAGCAGCGAACGCGGCCAGGTCACCCGTCTCACCGAAGGTGTGGCTCGTATCTCGGGACTTCCCAGCGTGGGGTTCGAGGAGTTGGTCCGGTTCGATAACGGTGCGCTGGCAGTGGTGCTTGATCTCGACGTCGACGACGTCGGCGCAGTGTTGCTCGACTCCGACGAAGGTCTCGAAGCCGGTACCGGGGTGCGTCGCACCGAGCGGGTCATGGACACCCTCGTCGGCGACGCGCTGCTCGGTCGGGTGGTCGACCCGGCAGGCCGTGCTCTTGATGGGCGAGGTCCGGTGCCGGCCGGAACCCGGCGAGAGATCGAACGACAACCTCCTGCGATTCGCGATCGGGCCGCGGTTTCGCGGCCGTTGCAGACCGGCATCAAGGCGATCGACGCGCTCGTACCTGTCGGGCGAGGCCAACGTGAGCTGATCGTCGGTGACCGTCAAACGGGCAAGAGCAGCATCGCGGTCGACACGATTCTGAACCAGGCAGACAACGAGGTTGTCTGTGTGTATTGCGCGATCGGCCAGCAGGTCAGCGGCGAGGATCCCGTTGGGCTGCGTTACGTCGCCCCGTATGCCGCGACGGCGATGGCCGAGTACTTCATGGATCAGGGCC
>JBDNHG010000010.1:0-1560 GCA_041688925.1 Acidimicrobiales bacterium
ATCCTCGTTGCGGACCAGGCCGCGCACGGTGTGGCCTCGGCCGACGAGATTTTGTGTGAGGAGGCGGGCGATCGACCCGTGGCCACCAACGATTGAGATGATCATGATTCGGTCACCATGACACATTTGACGTTCACGAATTCTTTCAAACCGAAGCCGCCGTGTTCACGGCCATAACCAGAGTCCTTGACCCCGCCGAACGGAAGGTTGGGGTTGGCCAGGTTGTAGCCATTGATGTTGATCATGCCGGTATCGAAATCGTTGATCGCCATTTCGATCGCCTTGTCGACGTTCTTCGAGATGATGCCTCCGCCGAGGCCGAAGCGCGAATCGTTGGCGACCCGCATGGCTTCGTTGTCGTCGGCGACGCGAATGATCGACGCGACGGGGCCAAAGAGTTCGTCGTCGTAGGCCGGCATGCCGGGCGACACATCCTCGAGCACGGTGGCCGGATAGAAGAAGCCCTGGCGATCGGGGACCTCACCGCCCAGCGTCAGCTTCGCGCCCGCGTGGACCGACTTGGTGACCTGCTCGTGCAGATCGTCGCGCAGATCTTCTCGGGCTATCGGGCCGAGACCGGTCGAATCGTTGTTCGGGTCTCCCATCTCGATGGCCGTCATTTGTTCGACGAACGCGTCGCGGAATGCGTCGTAGACCGAGTCGACGACAATGAATCGTTTCGCAGCGACACAGGTCTCGCCGTTGTTGTAGATCCGCGCTGTCGTGCATACCTTCACCGCTGTTGGAATGTCGGCATCAGACAACACCAAGTACGCGTCGTTGCTTCCGAGCTCCATCACCGTCTTCTTCAAATATTTGCCGGCCTCGGCCGCAATGATGCTGCCAGCCTTGCCGCTGCCGGTCAGCGTTACGCCACGCACCAGCGGGTTGGCGATGAGTGCCGTGGTCTGGTCGTTCGACGTTTTGAGGACTCGGAACAGATCATTTGGCACGCCGGCATCGTGGTACAGCTGTTCGAGCGCCAGGGCCGAGCCCCAGACGCTGTGTGCATGCTTGAGTAACACGGCATTGCCCGCCACGAGCTGGGGGATGCTGTAACGAATGGCCTGGTACACGGGGAAGTTGAACGGCTGGATGCCGAGGATGATGCCCACCGGCTGATAGGTGACGATCGCTCGGCCACCATCGAGTTCACGATCTTCGTCGGCCAGTTCGTCGGCGGCAGAATCAGCGGTCCAGTCGCAGATGCCGGCACAAAGGTCGACCTCGAGTTTGCCGTGCCCGAGCACCTTGCCCATCTCGTCGGTCATGACCTGTGCCAGATCACCGGCCCGCTCGCGAAGCAGCTCGCCGATCTTGCGTACGACGTCGGCGCGCTCGCTGAGCGGACGTCGACGCCAGTCTTGGAACGCCGCCTGGGCTGCATCGACGATCTCGTTGACTTCGGCGTCGCTGTGGTCGTCGTAGGTGACGAGGTCGGCGCCGGTGGTCGGATTGACGGTGGTGGTGCTCATCGGTACTCCTGATGCAAAGATCTTTGGGGCGTGGGTTCGGGGTGTGGAGGGTCGGGCTTGCGGGCTGGTCGAGCTGGGTGAGGTG
>JBDNHG010000011.1:0-5310 GCA_041688925.1 Acidimicrobiales bacterium
GTCAGAGTAACGCGGCACGTTCGCCCACGACCCGGGTTTGTTGCTGGTAGGCATGGGCGCATGAAGAAGATTCCGCTGAGCGACCCCCGGGCCACCCATATGTCGACCAACACCGAGGTCGATCTTGCCGGACTCATCGAGTTCGCGACCGGCAAGAATCGTTGGGTGCTGTCGACCACCCGCAGCGATGGACGCCCGCAGATGAGCCTGGTGACCGGCACGATGACCGCCCAGGGCCAGCTACTCATCGCGAGTTATCCGTCGCGGTCCAAGGTGCACAATGCCAAACAGAACTCGCTGGTGTCCGTCGCCATCATGGGCGATGAGTTCAACGATGCATGGGTACAAATCGACGGCGAGGCAACCGTCGAAGACATGCCGGCCGCGGCCGGCGGGCTCGTCGAGTACTTCCGTTCGATCCGCGGCGAACACTCTGACTGGGATGAATACCGCCAGGCCATGGCCGACCAAGGCAAGTCGGTCATCCGCATCACCCCGACCCGTTGGAGCCCCGTGAGCACCGGCGGTTTCCCACCCGAACTCTTCGAATAGCGACGTTCCAAGGGGACATCACTATTCGGAGCGCCTTAACGCAGTAGAAGGCTGAGAGTGCGCGTCCATTATCGTCAAGACATGGATGTCACCGCTGCGGTTCACGCCTTCCTCGATCACCTGGGAGCCGGAAATATCAACGACTGGATGGCATTGCAGAGCCCCGACGTCAGCGCCGAGACACCGTTTGCGCCGAGAGGACAACCCCGTCAGTTCGAGGGTGCACACGAGGTTCGACAGCGTTTCGGCGGTACTCGAGATCGCATGCAAGCGCTCGAGTTCTATGACCGAGAAATCCACGCTCCCACCAATGGGCCCATAGTGGCGACCTGCCGGTCACGTGGCATCACCGGCGATGGTTCGCACTACGAGAACAGCTACTGCTGGCTCTTTACGATTGGCGACGGATGCATCACCAACTGGGTTCAGTACTACGACCCGCAGAAGATCGGCCGCTCGGCCCATGCACCCAACGCGAAGCCGACGCTCGAGTTCATTGCCCATGCCGATATCGATCTCTCTGCTCCAATGGATCTCGGCTGCGTGCCCACCGGCGAACGTCGGATCATCCCCATCATTGGCGGCACCATTGAGGGCCCTCGGATGAACGCCCAAATCCTCAACGGCGGCGCCGACTGCCAGATCGTCAGTGCCGATGGAACTGCGGTAATCGACACTCGTTACACCGCCCGCACCGCAGACGGATACTTCCTCTATGTCCAGGCCGAGGGTTTTCGTCATGCAGCACCTGACGTCCTCGCCCGTCTTGATCTCGGCGAGGACGTCGACCCGTCCGAGTACTACTTCCGCTTGACCATTGGCCTCGAGTGTGGCTCGCCTGCTCACGCGTGGGTGAACAACACGGCGTTCGTCGCCTCGGCCCAACGCCGGCCCGGCGGCGTCACCTACGACCTGTTCGCGCTGCACTAACCAGCGAGCACTCCCAAGCCCAGACTCGCGACCCCGACCGCGGCCTAGGCCGACACGAGGTCGCGATCGCGGTCTGGCCGGGCTGGCTCGTCGACGTGGGGCGAGGACGGCAGGCCGTGTTCGCCGTCGAGGTCGACTCGAGGAAGCAGTCGGTCGAGCCAGCCGGGCAGCCACCAATTGGCGTCGCCCATCAGCTTCATCGTCGCCGGAACCAGCACACAACGGACGACGGTTGCGTCGACCAGAATCGCTGTGCCCAGCCCGAGCCCGAACATCTTTGTAACCGGATCGTCACTCAACACGAACCCTCCAAAGACGGCGATCATGATCAGCGCGGCCGACGTGATGACTCGGGCCGTGCCGGCAAGACCGGCGATCACCGACTCGTCGTTGTCGCCGGTGGCGACAAACTCTTCGCGGACTCGTGACAGCAGGAATACCTCGTAGTCCATCGACAGGCCAAACAGCACCGCAAACATGAACATCGGGATGAACGACACGATCGGCACGGTCGTCTCGAGCCCGATCAGTTCCTTGCCCCATCCCCATTGGAACACCATGACCAGCACGCCATAGGCCGCACCAATACTCAGCAGGTTGAGGATGGCTGCCTTGAGCGGCACAAGAATCGACCGGAACACCAACATCAACAAGAAGAACGACAACACGACCACCGCTGCGATGAACAACAGCAGCCGGTCACTGACCCTGTTGGCGACGTCGCCGAAATTGGCCGTCTGGCCGCCGATGTGGGCCGAAGCCGTCGAGTCACCAATCACGTTGGGGAACACCTGGGCTCGCAGCCGCTCGACGGTCGCAAACGTGGCGTCGGCTTGAGGCGCTGTCGTCGGCAGCGCGACGATCGTCGCGACCTCTCCCACCGTCTCAGGCGGCAGTACTGCGGCGACACCCGGATCAGCCGCGACTGCTGCTGCTAGCTCGCCGACAATCGCCACATCGCCGGCCGTGTCGACAGCGATGACGAGCGGCCCGTTGATGCCCGCGCCGAACCCCTCGGCCGCCAGATCATAGGCCCGACGCTGCGTCGTCGACTCGGGCTGGGTTCCCTCATCAGGGAAGCCGAGCTGTAGCCCCAGGACGGGCGCCGTCAACGCAATCAGCGCGACCGTCGTGCCGATGGCGTACGGCCACGCATGACGAGTGACATGGTCGCCCCAGCGCCGCCAACCCGCGCCCACGTCTGACGAGGTGTGTCCTCGACGATGGATGCCGAGGCGGTTGATCCACGTGCCGCTCAGGCCGAGCAGTGCAGGAAGAATAGTCACCGAAGCCACCACCATGATCAGCACGATTATCGAGGTCGCAACACCCGCGGCCGTCATGAACGGAACACCGGCGACGCCGAGGCCGAGGATCGCAATCACGACGGTTCCGCCGGCAAAGATCACGGCCTGACCCGATGTCGCAACCGCCCGCCCTGCCGCATCGACGACGGAGAAGCCTCGAGCCAGGAACTCGCGATGGCGCGTCACGAGAAATAGCGCGTAGTCGATTCCCACGCCGAGCCCGATCATCGTGGCGAGTTGCGGCGCCCAGCTCGGAATCATGATCACGTGGCTGATCAGCGGCATCGCGCTGACACCGATCGCAAGCCCGAACAGTGCCATGCCGATCGGCAAGCCCATGGCGATGATCGATCCAAAGGCGAGAAGCAGAATCACGATGGCGACACCGATACCGATGAGTTCGGCCGCCCCTCCCCCGGCTTCGTCGAACGTGAAGAACAACTCACCACCTGCTTCGACCTGCAAGCCCGACGAATCACGAGCGTCAGCGACCGCCTCTTCCAGTCGATCGAGATCCGACACATCGAGGTCCTCGATGAGCGGATACTGCACGGTGAGCAAGGCGATTCGGCCATCGGGTGAAAGAGACTCAACAACATCGATGCCGTTCGGAAGTTCGCGCATCTTCTGAGCCACGTCGTCGAGCCCGGCACGAGCCGCTGCGTCATCAAACCGCACATCGTCGGCCAGCGGGGCCGCAACAACACGCGCGGTGATACCGGCACGATCTGAGTTGGCCCCCGCCAGCAGCTCGGTGGCCTTTTGCGAATCGACGCCGGGAACATCGAAGGAGTCCTCCATGTCGCGTCCGAACCCGGCGGACGAACCAACAACGATCACAGCGACCAACGCCCACAGCCCAATCACGAGCCACGGGCGGCGAGCGCTGCCGCGCCCAAGTCGATAAAGAAAAGCTGTCACGTTTTTGGCCCTCTCAGCCTGCGGCACTCGGCCGAGCACTCCAGCGAGCGCCAGATCCAATGGTGAGGCAGCAGCTCATTAGCCACATCGGTGCTTCGGCCCTTCCTCACTCAGCCGAGCGGCCAGGAGCAGGTCGTACTTTCGGCTGATCCGCCGACATCAGGCGTTGCGTACGCTGCGTGTGTGCCCGTTCCGTCATCTGTGCATAGCTATCTCGCAGAACCCATGATCGAAGGCGCGCCCAAACGGGTGTGGCGAGATTGGGCGCTCGTCATCGTTGTGTCGATCGCAGCGGTACTCGAAACCTTGTTGCGCACCGATGCCGAGTGGATGAGCGTCGGACCGGCATGGCGCTGGGCATCGCTTGTCATCTTCTTCGTCACGGTGATTCCTTCACTGCTGCTGCGGCGCACCCGGCCGCTGGCAGCCTGCGTTTTGGGCTTCAGCGTGGTGATTGCGTTCGGCGTGTTGGTCGCTCAGGTAGAAGGCGAATTCGGCGGCTTGATCACCAATGTGGTGCTGTTGGTGAACCTCTATGCGCTCTATCGCTGGGGTTCTGGACATGACGGGGCCGTGGGGTTTGTCATGGCCATAGGCGCCGGGATCATCGGCAACATCACCGACCCATCGAATACTGTCGGCGACTGGATCGGTGGCTTCATCGTCCTCAGTATCCCCATCGAGGTCGGGCTCATCGTGCGCTATCAGCGCAGCGCCAAAGCCCGGGCGATCTCCGAAGCCAAGTCGCGAGAGCGCGAAGAACTGGCACGCGACCTGCATGACACCGTCGCCCACCATGTCTCGGCCATAGCGGTGCAAGCCCAGGCCGGCCAAGCATTGGCGGCGACCGATCCTGACCGAGCGCTCGATGTGCTGCGAGTCATCGAGGAAGCAGCGTCGCGGACCCTGGTCGAGATGCGAGCGATGGTCGGCACCTTGCGCAACGGAGCTGAAGCCGACCTGGCGCCGCAACCCGGCGTGTCTGATCTCTACCGGCTCGCGAACGACACCCCCGGCGAGATGCAGGTGCGCGTTTCGATCGCCACCGATATCGGCGAAGTCGGCGCCGCAACCCAGGCAGCGCTCTACCGCATTGCGCGAGAATCGATCACGAACGCAATCCGCCACGCCCGCGGCGCAACAACCGTCGACGTCACGGTGGCGGCCAGCCGCGACATGGTGCAATTGGTAGTCGTCGACGATGGCCGATCGAAAAGCAACTCGTCCGGAGCAGAGCTGAACGGTTCCGGCTACGGCCTCTTGGGCATGGCCGAACGTGCTGACATGCTTGGCGGCACCATGCGTGCCGGGCCACGACCCGACGGCGGTTGGCAGGTTCTGGCCGCATTGCCCCGCTCTACGGTGGGGTCATGAACCTTCGTGTGCTTGTCGCAGACGACCAGCATCTCGTGCGCACCGGCCTCTCGATGATCCTCGACGCGCAACCAGGCATCGAGGTCGTCGCCCAGGTCGCAAACGGGCGAGATGCCGTCGACCAGGCCCGACGGCTGCGACCTGACGTGTGCCTTCTCGATATACGCATGCCCGAGCTCAATGGCATCGAAGCAACCCGACAACTCGCCGGACCCGATGTGCTCGA
>JBDNHG010000012.1:0-8379 GCA_041688925.1 Acidimicrobiales bacterium
CCATCTCGGCCGCGGCGCCGGTCTCATGGCCGGGCAGTCCGAGCGGACCGCGGATGTCTTGTTCGTGTACCCAGAAATCGAAGACCCGGATCGCCATGAAACGGCCATAGGTCTGTGGGCCGACCGGGGTCATCGACGGCAGGTCCATCTGGTCGGCGGTGTAGTCGGCTAGTTCGATGCGACGGGCGGCAATCGTGTCGCGGTACGCAGCGAGCAGTGCAGCGTTGTCGAGATCAGCGACGCTGTTCGTGTAGGCGGCGACCTTGTCGAATGGCACGCTGTCGGTCCACGAGCCCGGTTCCTCTCCGGCGAGCATGTCTTCGACGGCGGCGAGATGGGTTGCCACGCCGCGCACATCCCAGTCGGGGCAGTACGACTGAATGCCCCATTGCTTGTTGGACAGTCCGGCCAACAATTCCTCGAGCGAGTCCATGCAGGTGTTCAGATTGGTGATTGCTTCGAGACTCATTGGTCGGATGCTCCGGCATTTCGGCTGCCGCGGTCGGCTGCGGATCCTACGGCCTTGAAGCCGTCGTCGGTGAAGCCGACTTCGGTGCCGCGGTTGATGCTGATCCAATCGCGCGCTTCGAGGTAGGGCTTGAATGTGGCCGTGATGGCTTGTTCGTCGCATTTGCGTTTGGGCTGTTGTAGTTCGTAGAGGTGTGGGAATTCGGTCCATGCGGTTACGGCGTTCCACAGTCGCATCGCTGGCTCGCCCGTCGGAGGGTCGATCAGCACCGGCCCGAACAGGGCATGGTCGCCAAAGAACAAGGTGGGCACGCCGTAGCCGCCGGCGTCCATGACTCGAGCATGATCTGCCTTGATTTCGTCATGGGTTGTTTCGTCGGCGATCGACTCGTCGACGACATTAGGATCGAGGTCGAGTTCGCGCAACAAATGTCGGGCGACCTCTGGGTCATGGACGCGCTGGCCTTCTTCGTGCAGCGCCCGTCCAGATCGTTCGTACCAGCGGTCGAGATCGTCCATGCTGTTGCGTCGCAGGATGGCTCCGATGCGCATGATCGACCAGCCATAGGACCAGTCGCGCTCCCAGGGGTGCTTCTTGCCTTCGACGCGGTTGACTTCTTCGAGGCTGAAGAACTTCCAGTTTATGGTCATGCCATTCTGGCTGCGGACGTCGCGAATCCATTTTGAGGTTTGATACGCGTAGGGGCACAGCACATCGAAATGGAAGTCGACGGTTGACGTGTCGGTACTCATGGTCGCTCCTTGCTCATGGTCGCCTTTGGTCCAGACACTACGGGCGCGAGCGGCGTCCGGGCAAAGCGCGGACGACCGACTCGACGCAAATTAGGTGTGTTACCCGCGACTATCGCGGGCCACGCTCCTAATTTGCGTCGAGGTGGGGGGTTGGCGTGTCGATCTCGAGTTGCTTTGGCCACGCGATCCGGCCAGGCTGCAAGGAATGACTACGTCGAAGTTTGTTCCGGTTGCTTCCCTGCCCGATGATCCCGAAGGCGACGACTCGTGGCTGCTGTCACGAGGCGGCCAGGTCCTGCTCGTGGATGACATGACAACGGGTATGCGTCCGTTGACCACCGACGAAGCGAATCAGATCGTCGAACATGTCGCCGCGCCGCTCGTGCTCGGCCGGTTCGAAGACGAGACGGCTCACTGGTGGACCGGCCAGGTGGCCGATGAGTTCGACCCGTTCGACGCGCCGTTCCCTGGCTTGGTGTTTAGCGATCTGCGACGGTTGATTGGCTCTATGGACCCTGCGGTCTGGAACATCGCCGGACGCGCCACCCAGATCACCGATTGGTATCGAGACCATCAGCGCTGCGGCCGCTGCGGCACCCAGATGGAAATGCTCGGCACCGAACGATCGATGAAGTGCCCGAACGACGGTTTAGTGGCCTACCCGCGGCTTTCGCCTGCGGTCATTGTGCTCATCGAACATCCCGACGGCCGTGGCTTGCTTGCAACCAACGTGGCATGGCGCGGCGCCAAGCCGATGTACTCGACACTGGCTGGTTTCGTCGAACCTGGTGAATCGCTCGAAGACTGCATCCATCGTGAGGTCTTCGAAGAAGTCGGTCTACAGGTCGACAACGTTCGATACTTCGACAGCCAGCCGTGGCCGTTCCCGAACTCGCTCATGCTGGGCTTCTTTGCAACCTACGCCGGCGGCGACATCACACCGGCTCCCGACGAGATCGCCGACGCCCAGTGGTTCGCCAAAGACGACCTGCCGAACATTCCGCCGCGCGCCAGCATCGCCCGTGCACTCATCGACGATTGGCTCGCTCGCTCCTGAAACGCTGATGGCGTCGTAGCACTAGAGCAGTTCGGGTTGAGCCCAGTCGTGGTCGAGTACATGGTGGTCGAGCCACGCCAAGACGGTGTCGTACCACACCCTGGCGTTCTGTGGTTTCAGAATCCAATGGTTCTCGTCGGGGAAGTACAAGAACTTTGACTCAACGCCATGGCGGCGCAGGTCCGTCCACAACCTGAGGCCCTCACCAATGGGCACACGATGGTCGAGTTCGCCGTGGATGACGAGCATCGGTGTCGTAATAGAGGCGATGTGGCGATGCGGCGACCACTCGATATACCGCGACGGATCAACATAAGGATCACCGAACTCGGGCTCCCACCACGGGCCGCCGTCGGTGGTGCCATGAAACTGGTCGAGCGCCCACAGGCTGGCATGGGTCACGATGCATGCGAAGCGGTCGGTGTGGCCGGCGACCCAATTGGCCATGTAGCCGCCAAACGAACCGCCCATGAGAGCGGTGCGACCCCCATCGATATCGGGCCGGGCGCAGGCCGCATTGGTGGCTGCAATCACGTCGGTGTACGGCGCATCACCCCAGCTGCCCCAGCCGCGCTGCAAGAAGTCGAGGCCATAACCGGTCGACAGCGCAGGATCAGGCAGCAGGACTGCGTAGCCGCGTTCGGCCAACATCCATGGATTCCAGCGCCACGACCAGTCGTTCCACGAGGCCACTGGTCCGCCGTGTACCCACACCACCAGTGGAGCGGGTTTCTTTCGCGACGCTCCCTTTGGCAGCACGAGCCATGAACGCACCGTCGTGCCGTCGACACCCTTGGTTTTGATGTCTCGTAGACGTCCGGGAACCGTCACCCCGCCTGGCGTTGGGATAGCGGTCGGCGGCGAGTCGTCGAGGGTCACGCGCACGGCCCCGGCGGGATAGTCGATGTGCGAACACATGGCGATCACGCTGTTGCCGTCGGGATGCGGTTGGGGTGAGCTGAAGCTTCCGCTTTGGGTGTGCTGGGTGACCACCGGACGTTTGTTGACGGTGACTGAGAACAGCGGAGCGTGCCCTGCGTCGTCGGCGACGAAGAACAGCCGTTTGGAATTGTGTGACCAGCTGAGTGAGCGCATGAAGCGGTCCAAGCGCGGCGTTATATCGCGACCGGAGTTGGTCGCGAGGTCGATGAGCCAGATTGTCGAATCGGCGGGGCCGCTCGTGGTAGCGATCGCGTCGCGCTGGCACGCGAGCAGTTTGGCGTCGGGCGAGACCGCTAGGTCGCCACCGAAGTGGAACGGCCCATCGGTCAGTACTTCGCGTCGACCAGAACGAAGGTCGATTGCGACGATGTCTGCGGTCAGGTCGGTGGGTGAGGCATGCCTTGGCTCGCTGATGTAGAGCATTTGACCGTCGGGGCTCAAGCAGAACAGCGCCTCATCGAGCAGCACGTTGGCCTGGGCGGCCTGGCGCAATTCACCGAGCTTGTCGCCGTCGGGATCGGCCACGAAGTAGCGGATCTCGCGCGGTCCCAAATAGTGATCCCAGAAGCGGATCGGATAGCGATCGAACAGCTGGGCCGTGACGCCGGCGTCCTTGCGGGCTTGGGTCTGCTCGCGGTCCTCGTCGAGCGACTCTGCAGCGGGCAACACTGCAATCGCCAGAGCAACCCGGCCGGTGTCGCGTGCAACCGAGATCCCCTGGATTCCACCCGGGGCTTCGGCCACGAGGAACGCCTCGCCGCCTTCTGCGGGTAAGCACCACAATGCGCTATTTGGCTCACCCTCGGCTGCGGCCTCTGGACCGGGGCGATCTGCATCGGGACGAGCGGAGACGAACAGCAGTGACCCATCGGGTCGGAACACCGGGGCAGCCTCGCCAGCAGCGGAACGGGTGAGTTGGCGGGGCGGTGCACCTGCGGCGGGATCGAGCTCCCACAGTGCTGATCGCATCTTCTTGCCGTCGGGTGCAACCGACGCGATGGTGGTCACAGCGCGCGAGCCATCGGGAGCGAGCGCAACACCGTTGGCCCGCGGTACCGAGAGGAACGTGTCGAAGTCAAAGGCCATGGTCACGACGGTACCCGTCGACGATTGCACGCGTATTTGATCGAGTCGGGCGCGCTGCGTGCCCAGCGATGATCGCGCAGTGCCGACTCGCACTGCCGTCCAATTTGCGGTACAACGTGCATAGCGGCAATTCACCCACTCCGCCGTCCTCACAATTTCATTCGGGGGAATGTACATGCAGGTATCTATGACCGTGAATGGCGATAGCCATTCGCACGACGTCGAGCCGCGGACGTTGCTCGTCCACCACATTCGCGAGGGCGTCGGCCTGACTGGCACCAATATCGGCTGTGATACGTCGTCGTGTGGCGCATGCACGGTGCATGTCGGTGGACAATCGGTCAAGTCGTGCACGATGTTGGCGGTGCAAGCCGAGGGCGCAGACATCACGACGATCGAGGGTCTCGCAGCAACAGCCCGGACCGATGGTTCTGCAACCGGTGACCAGAACTGGCATCCGATGCAAGAGGCGTTCCAGCAGTGCCATGCCCTGCAATGCGGTTACTGCACACCCGGCATGGTCATGGCGGCAACCTCGTTCTTGAAAGAGAATCCCAGCCCGACCGAGGCCGAGATACGCGAAGGCCTCGAAGGCAACCTGTGTCGGTGTACCGGCTACCACAACATCGTCAAGGCCGTGCAAGCGGCTGCGGGCGGTGCATCATGACCGCAACGGTCCAGTCAACGCCGGGCGGCTTCGGCACCCGCATGTTGCGCAAGGAAGACCCGCAGCTTCTGACGGGCGAAAACAAGTTCATCGATGACATCAAGGCACCGGGTCAGCTCTGGATGGGCATGATTCGCAGCCCGTACGCCCATGCGATGATCGATGCAATCGACGCCACCGGCGCCGAGTCGATGCCTGGCGTGCACAGTGTGCTCACCGGTGCACAGCTGGCCGACATGGGATTGTGGTTGGCACCGATGCCATGCGCGTGGCCTGTCACCGACGACATGGTCAATCCACCGCATTTCCCGGTCGCGGTGAGCGAGGCCAAACATGTTGGCGACATCGTCGCCGTCGTGTTGTGCAACGACCGGTATGCGATGGCCGACGCTGTCGAGCAGGTCATCGTCGACTACACACCGTTGCCGGCGGTGGCAACGCTTCAGGCGGCCGTCGACGGCACTGCGATGGCACACAGCGACCTCGATACGAATCGGGCCTATCACTGGCCGCTCGACCCGAACCCCGAAGGCACCGCTGCAGCGTTCGCCAATGCGGCGCACACTGTCAAGGCCAGATTCATTCAACAGCGCCTGATTCCGATGCCGATGGAGCCGCGTGGCTGCCTGGCCATTCCGTCGCCGGCCGGCGGCGAGATCGTGTTGTACTCGGCCTCGCAGATACCGCACATCCTCAAGGTCATGATTGCGGCAACGACCGGCATTCCAGAGAACAAGATTCGGGTCATTGCGCCGAGTGTCGGTGGCGGCTTCGGCGGCAAGCTCAACGTCGATGCCGATGCGGTGCTGGCCGTGACACTGGCCAACAAGCTCGGCCTTCCGGTTCGCTGGACCGAAGAACGGTCTGAGTGCGCGGGTGCGTCTCACCAGGGTCGTGGCCAAATCCAGCACGTCGAGGCTGCGGCCGACGCGGACGGCAAGATCACCGCTATCAGGGTGCATCTCGACGCTGATATGGGTGCCTACATGATGCTCATCACGCCGGGTATCCCACTGCTCGGCAGCTTCTTGTACACGGGCGTTTATGACGTCGCCAACTTCTCGTTCTCGTGCGACGGGTACTTTACGAACATGACGCCCACCGACGCGTACCGAGGCGCCGGACGCCCCGAAGCGAGTTATGCGATCGAACGCATCATGGACATCATGGCGCGCGAGATAGGCATGGCGCCCGAAGAACTCCGGGCTCGCAACTACATCAATGGTGGCGAGAAGTTCGAGAACTTCGATGCAGCATCGACGCTGGTATTCGACTCGGGTCACTACAAGCCGGCGCACGATCGGGCGCTCGAAATGGCCGATGTGGCTGGTCTGCGGGCCGAGCAGGCCCGGCGTCGCGATACCGGCGAGGCAAAGCAGCTGGGCATCGGCATGTGCACCTATGTCGAGATCTGTGGCCTGGCTCCCTCTCGGGCGCTGGGCGGCCTGAACTACGGCGCTGGCGGCTGGGAACACGCGACCGTGCGGCTGTTGCCGACCGGCAAGGTCGAAGTTGTATCGGGTTCGACACCACACGGCCAAGGTCACGAGACCTCATGGTCACAGATCATCGCCGAGAAGATGGGCATCGACCCGAACGATGTCGAGGTGTTGCACTCTGACACCGCGCTGAGTCCGCTTGGCCTCGACACGTATGGGTCGCGTTCGTTGTCCGTTGGTGGCGTTGCCATCGCCCTGGCTGCCGACAAGGTGATCGACAAGGCGAAACTCATCGCTGCGCACCAGTTCGAAGCCTCGCCCGAAGACATCGAGTTCGCAGGCGGCAGCTTCTCGGTGGCAGGCACGCCATCGAAGTCGGTGCACATCCAAGAGTTGGGGTTCGCCGCGTTCACGGCCCACGACCTCCCCGACGGAATGGAGCCGAACTTGCAAGAGCAGGTCAGCTTTGATCCGCCGAACTTTGCGTTTCCGTTCGGCACCCATGTTGCGGTGGTCGAGATCGACACCGAAACCGGTGGCATCGAACTCATCGACTACGTCGGCGTCGACGACTGTGGGGTGCAGGTGAACCCGCTGATCGTCGAAGGTCAGCTGCATGGCGGCATCGCTCAAGGCGCGGCACAGGCACTGTTCGAAGAAGCGGTCTACGACGAAGACGGCAACATCACGAACCCGTCGCTCATGGACTACCTGGTGCCATCGGCAATGGAGTTGCCCTTGATCAAGCTCGACTCAACGGTCACCCCGTCGACATCGAATCCGCTTGGCGTCAAGGGCGTCGGCGAGGCCGGCACGATCGGGTCGGCCGCGGCGGTCATCAACGCCGTCTGCGACGCGCTCAGTCCCTATGGCGTCATCGATATGGAAATGCCTGCGACCCCGCAGCGCATCTGGAAAGCCATCAATGGAGGTGCCGCATGATTCCCGCAGCGTTCGACTACACCGTCGCCGACGACGCCGAGCACGCAATTCAGCTGCTCGGTGAGTATGGCGACGAAGCCAAACTGCTCGCTGGGGGTCACTCGTTGATCCCAATGATGAAGTTCCGGCTCGCCACGCCGACCCAGCTGATCGACGTCGGCCGCATTGACGACCTGTCGTACATCCGTCGCGAGAACGGCCATGTTGCGATCGGGGCGATGACCAAACATGTGCAGCTCGAGACCAGCGATGTTCTTGCAGTGGCGTGTCCGATGCTCAGCCATGTGGCATCGCTGGTTGGTGATCCGTCGGTGCGCCATCGAGGCACGCTCGGCGGAACACTGGCTCACTCTGACCCTGCGTCCGACCTGCCCGCAGCAGTGTTGGCGCTCGGTGGCACGATCGTCGCCCAAGGCCCCAACGGCCGGCGTGAGATCGCAGCGACCGACTTCTTCACCGGCTATTTCGAGTCTGTGCTTGCACCCGACGAGATGATCGTCGAGATCAAGGTGCCGGCCGATACCGGAGGTTGGAACTATCAGAAGTTCAACCGCCGAGCCCAAGACTGGGCCATTGTTGGTGTCGCGGTTGCCGATGGAGGCAAGGGCATCGCCCTGGTCAACATGGGCTCAACGCCACTTCGTGCGTCGGCTGCCGAGGCGGCGCTCGCCGGCGGTGCATCAGTGGCTGACGCTGCAGCGCTTGCTGCCGACGGTGCAACGCCACCCGAAGACAACAACGCCGACGGTGTCTACCGCACCCACCTGGCTCAGGTGCTCACCCGCCGTGCCCTCGAGGCATCTCAGTAGGCGGCACTACCAGCCCGGCCGAATTGTCCATGCGCCAGGCGCATGGACAATTCGTTTGGGCGTTTTTGTGGGCTGTCGCTAGTCGATGACGTGCGCTAGAAGAGTCTGTCCCAGACGCCCAGCAGGTTCAGGGCCAGGGCTACGGCAGCAACGATCATCACGATGCGGATCCACTTGTCGCCACCGCGTACGGCGAACTTTGCGCCGGCCCAGCCG
>JBDNHG010000013.1:0-3302 GCA_041688925.1 Acidimicrobiales bacterium
CTCGGCGACCTGATCGTCCATGCTCAACAATCTTGCGTGGTCCGCCCTGATGACGTTCGATGAGTCGTTGCTGGAGGATGCAGACCGGTGGTCGGCCGCGGCAGCAGAGCTGTTGCCGGTCGAACCGGCGATCTCTAGTACTAGAGGAACAACCTTGGTCATGATGGGCAGGGCCGAGGAAGGAATGCCTCTTCTGGCTCGGGCGTACCGAACCGCTAGTAGTCATGGTTACCACCTGGCGTTGGTGTCGGGTTTCGGCGCGATCGGTGCGGCAGGCGTCGGCGACCACCTGCTCATGCGGCAGCGTTATGGC
This sequence comes from Acidimicrobiales bacterium, assembly GCA_041688925.1. Taxonomy (GTDB): domain Bacteria; phylum Actinomycetota; class Acidimicrobiia; order Acidimicrobiales; family UBA10347; genus UBA10347. The sequence continues at coordinate 314 of JBDNHG010000013.1, forward strand.
GACATGATTACCCAGGACCCACGCTGTCCGATTCGACGTGAGGTCGAGCAACGCCTCGGCCCATCCGAACTCGTGCGATTCGCTTCGCTCGTGATCGACGAGGATGGTGATCTTGACGTCGCAGCGTTCACCGACGAAGAGCGCGCCGCATTGCCTGCCACGGCAACTCTGGCGTTAGCGCTACTCAACGGAGACGTTGGCGGTCATCGCTATGACGACGACGACCGTATTGATGCCGACGCGTCCAAAGTCGGAGACCAGCCGAGAGGTGTCCGGGTGCAGGCGATTCGGGCGGCGGCCCGTCATGTTCTTGTCGAACATGCGCTCGAATCCTGGACCCCGATCAATCGGCCGGCACCAGGAATGGATGCGTGGCTGCAATTGTGCTCGATTTAGGGCAGCCACATTTCAACGTTGCGTGAACCGCAGTGAGGGTTGCACCGGCCCGCGGTACTATCGCGCGGTCTGCTGGCAGCTGACGTCAGCAAAAACACAACTGACGGGGACGTGCCGATGGGCATTCATATCGGCATCGAACACCGCACGACATACCGATTCGATCGTGCTGTTCAGATCAATCCGCATGTGGTGCGATTGCGACCAGCGCCGCATTCGCGCACGCCGATCCTGGCCTACAGCCTGAGCGTCACGCCGAGCGACCATTTCATCAACTGGCAGCAGGATCCCTTCGGCAACTTCATGGCCAGGCTGGTCTTTCCCGAACCGGCGAGGGTGCTCGATGTCACTGTCGACCTCGTCGCCGACCTCACGGTTATCAATCCGTTCGATTTCTTCGTCGAAGACTCGGCCGCCAAGTTTCCGTTTTCATACGAGCCCCACGTCGCCTCGGATCTCGAACCGTATTTGCGCCCCGGTGGCACGCCCGGACCTCTCCTCGAGAAATGGTTGTCGGGCGTGCGCACTCCCGACGGCGGTATCGCAATCGCTGATTTTCTCGTCGAACTGAATCAGCGCCTCTACAACGACATTGCCTATTCCATTCGGATGGAACCCGGCGTGCAAGCGCCCGAAGAAACCTTGACCCGCGGCATTGGCTCGTGTCGAGACACGGGCTGGCTGCTGGTCGAAGCGCTGCGCCACGTCGGCCTTGCCGCACGTTTCGTGTCGGGATACCTGGTGCAGCTGACATCTGACCAAAAATCGCTCAATGGCGCCGATGGCCCCCAAGCCGACTTCACTGATCTGCACGCCTGGGCCGAGGTGTACGTACCAGGCGCGGGCTGGATTGGTCTCGACCCAACGTCGGGTCTCTTCGCTGGCGAAGGCCATATTCCGCTTGCGTGCACTCCGCACCCAACGACTGCGGCGCCGATCTCAGGCACCACGGGCGTCGCCGAGGTCGAGTTCGAATACTCGAATGTGGTCACCCGAATTCGCGAGGACCCACGGGTCACACTGCCCTACACGCCAACGCAATGGTCACGCATCAACGAACTGGGCGAAGACGTCGACCGGTTGCTCGAAGCGGGCGACGTCAGGTTGACGATGGGCGGCGAGCCCACCTTCGTCTCGATCGACGACATGGAACATCCGCAGTGGAACACCGATGCCGACGGCGACGACAAACGTCGCCTGTCGTTCGAGTTGGCGACCCGACTGCACGATCGTTTTGCCACCGACGGATTGCTGCAACACGGCCAAGGCAAGTGGTATCCGGGTGAGCCGTTGCCCCGATGGCAGCTCGGCATCGTGTGGCGGCGCGACGGCAAACCATTGTGGGGGCGCCACGATCTGCTGGCCGATCCAAATGTCGAGGGCGTCGCAACGGTCGAGGATGCTCGCCGGTTCGCGGTCGGTGTCGCCGCCCGCTTTGGGCTCGGGGTTGACCATGTGTTGTCGGCCTATGAAGATGGGGTCGATCAGGCATGGCGCGAGTCGCGCGTGCCAGCGGGTGATCCGCCTGTGGCAGACCTCTCACCCGACGAAGCTGACGCGTTCGACGATGCCGACGTTCGAGCCAAGCTCATCGAGCGACTCGCCGGTCCAGTCACGGAACCCGCTGGGTTTGTTCTGCCCCTGCATCCCTCGCCGACTGGAGATTCGTGGCGAACGACCGTCTGGCATCTGCGGCGCGGCCGGCTCTACCTCATTGCTGGTGATTCGCCGGTAGGGCTGCGGCTGCCCCTCGATTCGCTGATGTGGTCGCCGCTTCCGTCTGACTTTGAGCGCTCGCCGTTCGAGGCGCGCGCCGAGTTGCCGCCGGCTGGCTCGCTGCCCGCACCGGCAACCATCGTCGACCGTCACCTGGCGCCACCGACGGCCATTTCCTTCGAGGAGCGCGACGGTCATGTGCGAGTCTTCCTGCCACCACTCGAGCAGGCTGACCATGCGGTCGAATTGCTCGCAGTAGTCGAAGCTGTTGCGGCCGAACTCAACCGCCCGGTCATCATCGAGGGGTATGCGCTGCCGCGTGACCCCCGACTCGACACCTTGATCGTCACCCCTGATCCGGGCGTGATCGAGGTGAACATGCAACCGACTTCATCGTGGAGCGACCTGCGCTCGGTGGTCGAGCAGCTCTACGAAGAAGCGCGACTCACCCGACTGGGCACCGAGAAGTTCACCCTCGACGGCAGCCACACCGGCACCGGCGGCGGAAACCATGTCACGCTCGGCGGAGCGACGCCTGCCGACAGCCCGTTGTTGCGGCGACCCGATCTATTGCAGAGCATGGTCACGTTCTGGCAACACCACCCATCGCTGTCCTACCTCTTCTCGGGCCAGTTCATTGGGCCGACGAGCCAAGCGCCTCGGGTCGATGAGGCACGCGTCGACACGGTCTATGAACTCGAGATAGCGTTCGCCGAACTCGAACGTCAAGGCGGCGATGTGCCGTTGTGGCTGGTCGACCGGCTGCTGCGCCACCTACTCGTCGACCTGACGGGCAACACTCATCGATCAGAGTTCTGCATCGACAAGTTGTTCAGCCCTGACAGCGACCGTGGCCGGTTGGGCATTCTCGAGCTTC
>JBDNHG010000014.1:0-2496 GCA_041688925.1 Acidimicrobiales bacterium
CACACTCTGCTAAACCTGAAGAGTAACGCCTGAGGTGGTCGGGCTACCAGGGGTGGTCTTGGCCGTCCCATTGGATGAAACGGCCGGTGTCGGCGAAGGTCAGCGACGAGATCGTCTCGCAGATGGCCCTGGCAGCGTCGTCGATCGAGAGTTGGCCGTTTGGTCCGCCCATGCCGGTCGGCACCCAACCGGGGTGCAACATGACCACGCCGATCTCGTCAGAGCGCAGCGCCTCGGCTGTCTTGACGCTCAACATGTTCAGCGCCGCCTTCGACACGCAATACACCGCATCTCGACCCTTGCTCGCGGCAACTTGCATCGACCCGAGCTGCGAGCTGACGTTGACGACCATCGCCGCATCGCTCGCCCGAAGCAGCGGCACCAGCCCCGTGGTCAGCACCATTGGGCCGGTCACGTTTACGTTCATGACCGCGTTGAACGTGGTGGCGTCGAAGTCGAACACACCTCGGTGGTCCTCGAGCCCGCCAAATGCTCGGGCATCGACACCAGCGCAGTTGATCAGCAGATCTAGCGAGTCGACCTTGGCTGCGAGTGCACCCGCACCGGCCTCGATCGATTGCTCGTCGCCGAGGTCGATCGTGAACGATGCGGCAAGATCGAGGTCACACGGTGACCGGTTCGTGGAGCCGTAGACCACGTGACCCTCGGCGAGCAGCCGCAACGCGATCTCGCGGCCGATCCCTCGCCCTGCGCCGGTGATGAAGACGGTCTTGGGTGATGTTTCACTCGGTGATGCAGTTGCCATCAAACCATGATGGCAGCTGCCGTCAGTCGGACGTGACCAGTTTGCGGGCTGTGGTGAGAAACCCGGTGTGGGCGACCATGCGGTGGTCGGGGCGCACGGCATTGTGTTCTGGCTCGATGTGCCACGAGCGATTGAGCACTTCGATGGTCTCGGCCATGCCGAAACCGTGTTTCGTCAATGCCGCACGGAAGGTCGTCGCCTGGATGATGCTCGGCGTGTACGCCAAGATGATGCCACCGCTGGCCAATGCACCGGCAGCATGAGGAACAACACTCCATGGCTCGGGTAGATCGAGCACGATGCGGTCGAAGTCACCATGGTCGAACGGCTCATACGCGCTGCGCACATGCACGTCGTAGCGCTCGAGCACGCCAGCGCCCATGAACTCGGTGACGTTGGCGGTCGCTTGGGCAGCGAAGTCGTCGCGCAACTCGTAACCCGTGATGTTGGCGCCGGCCCGCAGCAGGGTCATCGACAGTGCGCCTGAACCCAGGCCCGACTCGAGCACCCGCGCACCCGGAAAGATGTCCGCCAGCATCAGGATCGGCCCGAGGTCTTTCGGATAGATCACCTGTGCGCCACGTTTCATCTTGAGGATGAAGTCTGACAACGTCGGGCGAACGACGAGATATGCCGCGTTCTTGCCGGTGCGGAACTCTTGGCCTTCGGCGCGGCCGATCATGTCTTCGTGTGGCACGGCACCGGCGTGCGAGTGGAACTCGCCGCCTTCGACCAGTGTCGTCAAATAGCGACGCTCTTTGCGGTCGATGAGCATGATCAGCTCACCGACCTGGAGCGGACGCGCCGGTGGTGGCGTGTCGACAAGCGGTTCCACAGCGGCAGATGGCGTTTCGGCAGATGGCGCTTCGGCCGTCTCTGGCAGTGCAGAAGGCTCAGCTGATTCGCCAGACTCTGCTTCCGAAGTGGTCACGATGGCCTCGCGGTCAGGGTTACGGGGACCGGTTGGCCGCCGGCGCGTTCGACCAGTCGGCAGAACGCGCAGATGTCATTGGGAGTGGGCGCGCCGCACGTCTCGCACGAACCCAGTTCGGCGCGCAATTCTTCGGCCGCATCGGCAAAGAATGGCGCGCCTTGGCTCAAGAATTTGTGGAAGAACGCTTGCTTGGATCCAGGAGATGCCTCTTCGATCGAGTTGAGCGCATCCTTGTAACGAAGGTGTTTGTTACCCGCAGCCATCGGGCATTCGTCGAGCATGTAGTCGATGCCCGAGATCACGCAATAGGCGGCCATCTCGCGTTCGTCCAACCGCACCAGCGGCTTGACCTTGCGCGGCAGCCCGTTGCGAGCGGGCAATACGGGGTGCTGGCGAGCCAAATAGTCGGTCTGCCAATGCAAGACGTTGCCGAACAACACGGCCGCCTCGTCGTCGAGGTTGTGGCCGGTGATCAGCACGTCGTAGTTGCCTTCGAGCGCGACACGATCGAAGATGTGCCGTTTAGACATGCCACAGGCCGAGCATGGTGCACGCTTGGCGGCCCGACTGCCGCTCGGCACGTCGTAGCCATATTCTTCGACGATGTCGACGACGGTGAGATTCAGGCCGCGTTCGTCGGCGAACGCCTTGGCGAACTCACCCGATGGGTCGCTGTAGTCGGCAATGCCAAGCCCGATATAGAGGCCCTCGGCGTCGTAGCCGAGATTGTGCAGAATGTCCCATATCGCCAGGCTGTCCTTGCCGCCGCTCACGGCGATGAGCAGCTTGTCTGACG
>JBDNHG010000015.1:0-4042 GCA_041688925.1 Acidimicrobiales bacterium
GCCTGCGAACAGCCCGACCTTGACCTCGCGGATGCCGAGCTTTGCGCCTTCGGCTGCGACCAGAAGGTCACACGTCAGCGCCATCTCGAGACCACCCGCCAAGGCAAACCCCTCGATGGCGGCGATCAGCGGCTTCTCTGAGCCGTTCTTGATAAAATCCATCAACGGGCCGATGTCTTCGCCAGCGGCAAAGGCTTTGAGGTCCATGCCAGCGCTGAAGCCACGACCGTTACCCGCAAGCACGCCGACCGTATAGGCCGGGTTGCTGTCGAGTTCGGCGATCGCTGCGACCAGGCCGGCAGACAAGGCGCCGTTAATCGCGTTCATCGCCTCGGGGCGATTCAACGTGATCAACAACACTCGGCCGCGGGCCTCGGTCAATACTGCGGCGTCAGAGCCTGTTTCTTCGCTCATGTAATGCCTCGCTCATGTAATACCTCGTTACTTCGGCGGCATACGAATGCCACCATCGACGCGAACGGTTTCGGCATTCATATACGGGTTGGTGATCAGTTCGACGACCATCGAGGCCAGTTCATCGCCTGAGCCCAGGCGAGGCGGGAAAAGCACCGACTTGCCCAGATGAGCCTTGAACTGGTCGCTCTGTTCGCCCGTGCCATAGATTGGCGTGTCGATGAGACCAGGAGCGATCGTGTTGACACGGATGCCAGCCGCAGCCAGGTCACGTGCGATCGGCAAGGTCATGCCGACAACGCCACCCTTGGAAGCCGAGTAGCTGTTCTGGCCGATCTGGCCGTCGAATGCTGCGACCGATGCCATGTTGACGATGGCACCTTTTTGGCCGTCGTGGTCGGGTTCGGTCTTGGCCATGGCCGAGGCGCACAACCGCAACATGTTGAACGTGCCGATCAGGTTGATCTCGACAACTCGCTTGAAGATGCTGAGATCCATTGGGTTGTTGTCACGGTCGATGGTGCGACCCGCCATGCCGATGCCTGCCGAGTTCACGAGCGCCCGCAGGGGGCCCATCTCGCCTGCGGCCAACACAACGGCGGCGCCGTCTTCTTCGCTGGTCACGTCGCACTTGACGAACATGCCGCCGATGTCGGTTGCGACCGCGTTGCCGAGTTCTTCGTTCAGGTCGGCAATAACGACCTTTGCACCGAGCGCAGCGAGTTGGCGGGCACTGGCCTCGCCGATGCCCGAAGCACCGCCGGTGACGACAGCTGACTTGTCTTGCAGATCTAGTCGATACATCAGGCATCAACCCTTTCGATAATTGTTCCGTTGGCGAGACCGCCACCTTCGCACATGGCCTGGTAGCCAAAGCGACCACCCGTGCGCTCGAGTTCGTTGACCAGGGTGGTCATGAGCTTGGCGCCAGAGCAGCCAAGTGGATGGCCGAGCGCGATTGCTCCGCCATTGACGTTGACCTTGCTCAGATCAGCACCGGTTTCTTTCTGCCATGCGAGCACAACCGAAGCGAACGCCTCGTTGATCTCGAATAGGTCGATGTCCTCGACCGACATGCCGGAACGCTGCATGATCTTCTCGGTGACCGGAATCGGGCCCTTGAGCATCGTGACCGGGTCGGTACCCGCAACCGCGAAATGGCGGAAGACAGCGCGAGGCTTGAGGCCAAGCTCTTCGGCCTTGGCGCGGCTCATAATCAGCACCGCGGCGGCGCCGTCGGAAATCTGGCTGGCGTTGCCAGCGGTGACCTTGCCGTTTTCCTTGAAGGGCGTCTTCAGGCTGGCGAGTGAATCGGCACTGGTGCCCTCGCGGATGCCTTCGTCCTTGGTCATCATGACGGTTTCGCCATTGACCGTGATCGGCACGGGGATGATCTCGTTTTCGAAGCGGCCTTCGGCCGTTGCCTGTGCAGCACGGCGCTGCGATTCGGCACCGAACTCGTCGAGGTCGCGCCGAGAGATGTCGTATTCGTCGGCGATCATCTCTGCACCAACGCCCTGGGGCGGAAGGCCAGAATCGGCATAACGATCTTGCATCGACTGAGGAAAGGCGAAGCCCAGGTCGGGAACGACGCTTGCGCCCATCGGCGTGCGCGTCATGACTTCGACACCAGCGGCGACGACGATGTCATAGGCACCAGCCATCACGCCTTGCGCCGCGAAATGCACTGCCTGCTGGCTCGACCCACACTGCCGGTCGACCGTGGTTGCCGGCACTGTCTCGGGCCATCCGGCAGCGAGCACGGCGTTACGGCCGATGTTCAGCGCCTGTTCACCAACCTGCATGACACAACCCATGATGACATCGTCGATCAGGGCCGGGTCGAGGTTGTTGCGCTCTACGAGCGCCTTGAGCACATGGGCTGCCAAGTCGGCCGGGTGCCACTCGGACAGCTGACCGTTGCGTTTGCCAGCCGGCGTACGCACAACATCAACGATGACTGCTTCTTGCATTACTTGTCTCCTGTTTCAGGTGAACTGTTTGATGGATTCGACTTTTCGACGCCTTCTTGAACCGCCTCGACGGCATTCGCGGACATGCGCATCAACAGGTCGGCGAGCTGTTGGCGTTCTTCGCGTGTGATGCCGACACGAATGCGGCTTCGCAGCTGCTCGTCGACACTGACGATCTTGGTCGCGGCCTTGACCCCGTCGGGCGTGTTCTCTACCAACCACACCCGCCGGTCATCGAGATCGGGAACCCGCTGCACCAGGCCGCGGGCTTCGAGCTGATCAACAACTGACCCGGTGGCTGCACGACCGAGTACCAGCGCTGCCGCGAGCTGCGTCTGGTTCAAAGGCCCGTTTTCGGCGATGTAGCCGATCATGGAGGCCTGCGACAGATTGAGCTCGAGCGACTCGAAGCAGTTGTCGTAGGCCAGACGAATGTCGCGAGCAGCGCTCATCAAGGTCGTCTCGATGCGCTGCCAAGGAGGAGCGTTCAGTGCGTGCGATGCAGAAGTTGCCATAAATGGTGTTTCGCTGAGTGGCGTCAGATCGTATGCCCCCAGAACGTATGACATCATACAGTCTGCTGGCAGACAACCGAGCGCGGCTGATTTCTGTCATCGAGCACCGTGCGCGAGTATGGCGCTGTGGATCACCTGAGCACAGACCGGCCAACCGCTGCCGAGCTGCTCGAAATCGTAGCAGCCACGTTGAGTGACGTTGTCGTACCGGCGACGGCGAGCCACGCCCAACACCAGGCGCGCGTCGCTGCCAACCTGTGCCGAATTCTCGGTCGCGAGTTGGCGGCCGAGCCGCAGCCAAGCTTTTCGCTTGCCGAGGCACTGCTCGACGCGGACGACGCCACCGCCGATGCTGCATACCAAAACGTGCTCGAACTCGTGCGGTCGAAACTGGCGATCAACAAGCCAGGTTATGACGCCCACGGCGCCCAAGCCGAACAAGACATCATCGCCTGAGAAGCGAGACCAGTGGGTCCTGAGACACCAGATCAGGAGGTGCAGAGCGCCAGTCCTATGCTGAGCACATGATCATCGCCCTCATCGTTATCGTCGTCATCGTTCTGCTGCTCGTGGCATTCAATGTGTCGGCGTACAACAAGCTCGTCAAGTTTCGTGAACGAGCCGTCAATGCCTTTGCCCAGATCGACGTTCAGCTCGAACGGCGCCATGATCTGATTCCGAACCTGGTGCAGACCGTCAAGGGCTACATGAGCCACGAGCGCGAAACACTTGAGGGTGTCGTGAACGCCCGAGCTGCGGCAACCCAAGCCCGGATCGAAGTGCACGGCGATCCTCAGAATCTCGAAGCCATGGCCAAGATGTCAAGCTCCGAAGGCGCTCTGAGTGGGGCGCTCGGGCGACTGCTCGCTGTCGCCGAGGCCTACCCCGATCTCAAGGCCAACCAGAGCATGGCCCAACTCACCGAAGAGTTGACGACGACCGAGAACAAGATTGCGTTCGCCCGCCAGAACTACAACGACCAGGTCAATAATTATCAGGCCTACAAGCAGACCTTCCCACCGGTCATGATCGCCAACGCTCTCGGCTTCAAAGACAGCGCGTACCTCGATCTCGGCGACGACGAAAAGAGCCACAAGCGAGCCAACATCGAGGTTTCGTTCGACGACGGCCCCGCGACGC
>JBDNHG010000016.1:0-2733 GCA_041688925.1 Acidimicrobiales bacterium
AGTTTGTGCCGATCGTGCAACAAGCCATCATCGACTCGGCAACCAACCCGGCACGAGCCAACGCCATCATTGTTGACACCGTCGAGCAATTCGACTCGTTCTGGGTATACACCCCCGAACTGGCCGATTGGTCAGTCCAACAACAGATCGACCTCGGACTGGTCGGCAACGGCGGCGACGACGTCGTCGTCGGCAACATGGACGCCTCGCGCATCCAGGCCATCATCGACGCCCAGCTTGCGGCCGGTATCGAACTCGTCGACGGTCTCACCGCCGAAGACACATTCACCAACGAATTCATCGACGAGTCAATCGGCTTCTGAGTAGTCCGCCTTGCTTCGCTGCGGCTGTCGACGTCCTGCACGTCAACGGTCCCGGGGAACTCTGTTGGGCACAATCTGAATTAGCAAATCTGAATTAGCAAATCTGAATTAGCACATCTGAATTTGAACGGGCCGGTGCGATATGCACCGGCTCGTTCCTTTTTTGCGATGATGGGTAGATGGAAGTTGTAGATGACGGTCGCGCCTATGGGCGCGACGCTGGCACATGGGACCGAGAGCTGACCGACGTAGTTGGCGGCACGCCAACTGGCGAGCTGCTTCGCCGGTATTGGCATCCGATCGGCCGCAGCGACGAGGCCACTTCTCGGCCGTCTGAGGTGCGCGTTCTCGGCGAAGACTTGATCTTGTACCGCGATCACTCAGGCAAGCCAGGCCTACTCGAACCGCGTTGTTGCCATCGCGGCACCAGCCTCTACTTCGGCCAGGTCGAAGACAACGGCATCCGGTGCTCGTACCACGGTTGGCTGTTCGACGCCGAGGGTCAGTGTCTCGACCAACCGTGCGAACCCGACCGCGGCCGAAACCGTGAGTCGTACCGCCAACCCTGGTACCCGGTCGTCGAATACCACGGGTTGTTGTTCACCTACATGGGCCCACCGAGCAAGCAGCCGGTCTTCCCCCTGTACGACATCTTCGATGACTTCGACGACGAAACCGAAGACATGGTTATCATCGACCACTTCGCCTTTGGAGGTCCCAACATTGCGCCGTGCAACTGGTTCCAGACCCATGAAAACGCCATGGACCCGTATCATGTGTTCATCCTGCACAACGCGATCAGCGGGCCCCAGTTCGACCCCAAGCTCGAAATCTGGCCGAGCATCGATTGGCAGCGTCATGAGTGGGGTGTGACGTCAACCCAAGATCGGCGGCTTCCCGACGGAACTGCCCTGCACCGCATCACCGAGATCCGCGTGCCGAACGTACGGGTGGTCGCCACGCCGACCCTCACGGTGCTCGGGCGCACCAACAACATGTCGTGGGCACTTCCGATCGACGAGACCCATACCCGGGTCTTCGCAATGGTCCGCACGCCAAAGGGTCAACCAGCCCAAGGTTTGCCGGTGTATGCGGGCGACAAGAGCTGGTTCGAGCTCAGCGACGAGGAACACCAGCGCTATCCCGGCGACTTCGAAACCCAGGTCGGTCAGGGTCCCCTCACCCGCCACTCGACCGAGCAATTGTCATCGAGCGATCGTGGTGTGTCGATGGTGCGCCGCCAGTTCAAAGAGCAGGTGCGCATCGTGGCCGAAGGTGGCGACCCGGTGGGTGTCTCGTTCGACGACGCGAAAGTCGACTCGGTCATTGCCGGCAACTACATCGTCGACGACGACACAGATCTCTCAGAGATCCCACTGGCCGAGACCCTTCAGGCCCTGGGTTCCTGACTCAAAACCTCGCATCTGTGACCCTCCAGGTCGACTATTCCAACCTCAGGGGTCACAGATGTAAGTACGGTGGCGTGATGTCGACGATGGTGGTGCAGGCGCATCCACTCGATGACAGCTACAACGCTGCGTTGCTGGCGAGCGTGTGCGCAGGTCTAGACAGCCGTGGCGACGACTATGTGATCTTTCGACTCGGCGAAGGTGAACGTCCCGGTGCCGATGCCCTCGACGGCGTCGACCGCCTGATCCTGGTGTATCCGACATGGAACAGTGGTCAACCAGCGATATTGCTCGACTGGCTGCAGACGATGCTTGGCGCCGACGCGTTCGGCTCGGTTGCCCATGTGCAGGTTGCGACGACCCACGGGTCGAGCAAATTCGTGAACATGATGCAAGGCAGTTGGGGCCATCGATTCATCGGTGAACGCGTCGTTGCCGCCTGCAAGCCGGGTGCAAGTTTCGGTTGGCACGCGCTCTACAAGATCGACCGCCGCAGCCACGACGAGACGACCGCATTTCTTCGAGAAACGACCGACTATTTCTCGCAGTCGCTACCAGCGAGCTAGGGCTTTCGCGACCCGAGTCGTGACATCGTCCTCGGGTACCAACGCCAGGTAGGTGGTGCGACAGGTTCGGGCCGCCATCAGGCGAATTCCTCGGATAGCCGACCGGGTCGAGCCCCGGCGCCCGTGTGCCCATTTGTCGGGTTCAGCGCACTCGACGATCATGCCGACGCGGCGCACATTGCCAAGCGCGCCGGTAACTCGGCCCGCCTTGTTGAACGTGAACGCCACTTCGGGGATGAACACCCGCTCGGACCAACTCTTCACGCACGGAGCGATTGTCCCTTGGATGAGTGGACCGCAGATGAGGATGGCGTCATGGGATTGCAACAGCTCGGCTGACTCGCGTTGTTCGGGCGTGACCAGGTTCTCGACCTCGTGATACGCACGGCGTTCGTCGGCGCTCAGAAACCGATCGAAGCCGACCCCGATGAGCTC
>JBDNHG010000017.1:0-3555 GCA_041688925.1 Acidimicrobiales bacterium
AAGACATCGTTCCCTTTCTGGGATACGTGCCTCACTTCTAGGAATAATCCATCAGTGCCTTGTGACTGATATTGGCTTCATCAATTTTGAGGTACATCACCTAACGAGAAACGGGGCCGACTGCAAGCAGCCGACCCCGTTTCTGAAACACGAGTTGCGTTACCGCTCGGCGTGTCTAGGCACCTGTTGCGACTCAGCTACCGCCCTCGTTCAACGTGACGTCGATCTTCGAGAAACCGTTGCCGACGGCGTCGACACCCGAGTCAGCCAACAACTTGAGCGCTGCTTCTGCCCACTCGTTTGTGTACGCCCCCGCGTCGGGAGCTGCTGCAAGCACGCCCTCACTCGTCGACACGTCGACCGTTTGGGCCCACGCATCGTCGGTGATCAGACCTGCACCATCGGGAGATGGCCAGATCAAGGCGCTGACCTCATTGAGCTGCCATGCCTGGTGCGACTCGCCCAAGGTTGGACCATTGTTCAATACAACCTCGACACACGCGTCGGCATTGTCACGGCACCAAGCCCAGCCTTCGATCGACGCTGCGATGAATCGGGTGGTGACGTTTTGATACGCCGGATCATCGAGGCGACTTCCGTCGGCCCAGATCGCGTCTTGCAACATGGCCGAACCCACATCGTTCCAGTTGATCACCGTGAGATCATCGGCCGTGAACAGTTCGCCCGTGTCGGGGTTGACGGTTTCGAGTACCTGTGCGTACTCGTTGTAGGTCATTGCTTGTGCCGCGTCGATGTCGCCATTGATCAGCGCAAGCATGTCGAAGTTCTGCTGGACGATCTCGAAGTCGATACCCGGTTCGACACCGGCAGCGCGGGCTCCTGCCAGCACCTCGAATTCGTTACCGAATCCCCAGCTTCCGATCTTCTTTCCCGCAAAGTCGGCCGGCGATGAAATGCCGGAATCAGCGAACGAGACCTGCAGCGTTCCCGATCGCTGGAAGATCTGACCGACATCAACAATGTCGAGGCCTTCTTCACGCGACACGAGAGCTTTTGGAACCCACGAGATTGCGAAGTCGGCCGCACCCGAAGCCAGTTGCTGCTGCGGCACGATGTCGACGCCACCTTCGGTGATCGTCACGTTCAGGCACCGTGCTGCATAAAGCCCTTCGTCAGCTGCGGCGTAATAGCCAGCAAACTGTGCCTGAGCGAACCACTGCAGTTGCAGCGTGACATCGTCGACGGTGTCACACGCGTCAGCGCCAACAGCAGTGTCGGTCGCGTCAGCGTCGCCATCGTCGGTTGTGCTCGTAGCTTCCGAGTCGCTGTTGTCGCTTGCGCTGTCTGTATCGCTGCCGCCACACGCTGTTGCGAGCAGCGCGAGCGCCGCAACAACAGCTAGTAGCCGTTTCAAAATTATGGACATGGTTACCCTCCAGTAACCGGCGATTTGCCGGGTCGATTGTCAATGAGAATGTAGCGAGGACCCAGGGCGGGGACGCTCTGGTCAGGCGGTTAGACCTCGGGGCGACGCCCCGGCGTAATGAGTCGTTCGACGACGATCGCTGCCCCGAACAGCACAAGCCCCAACGCGCTGGCGACAACGATTGCGGCCCACGCATTGTCGTAGCGGGCGAAGCTGGCGTTTTGGGTAATGACCGGACCCAACCGGTTCGTTGGTCCCCCAAAGTACTCGGCGACGATGGCGGCGATCACGCTGAGGGGCGCAGCGATGCGCAGCGAGGTAGCGAAGAATGGCAGTGCGTTCGGCACGCGTACCTGGCGAAGAATGGTGGCCGGTGTGGCGGCGTACGAGCGCATGAGCTCGAGTTGATTTGGGTGCACTTCGGTCAAGCCTCGGGCCACATTGATGAACACCGGAAAGAAGACGACAACAACAACAACGGCAACATTGCTGGCGATACCGGTGATGCCGAACCATGCATTGAAGATCGGCGCCAGTGCAACGATCGGCGTCGCATTCGCAACGACGGCCAACGGCGTAAACGACTCGCGCAGCAGACGGAACCGAGTCGTCGCCAACGCCAGCAGCGCTCCCAGAAGCACGCCGAGAACCAGACCCAAGACCGCGACCTTGCCGGTTTCCCACCCCGCCTCGCGCAGCGTCGTGACCCGGCCGCGGCCTACCTCGCCGGCCCATTCTTCGCGGAGTGCCGACGCGATGGATGACGGGCGCGGCAACAAGAACTCTTCGATACCGAACCCACGAACCATCAGTTCCCACAGAGCAATGAACCCCACGCCAAAAGCGATTGGGGGCCAAGCATTCTTTAGACGGTTCATCAGGTCTGCACCTGGCCCGACTCGACGCTCTCGACCGCCCGCAATGCTTCGCGCACCTCGGTGGTCTTCGTGAAGAACTCAGGCGATTCGCGAGTGTCAAACGTGCGTTCGCCGAGTTGGACGTTGATGATCGAATGGATGCGACCGGGTCGAGGTGACAGCACTACGACCCTATTCGACAAGAACACGGCTTCGGAAATGCTGTGTGTCACAAACACGACCGTGGTTCCCAGCTCGGCGTAAATGCGCAACAGCTCGGCCTGCATGTGCTCGCGCGTCATTTCATCGAGCGCTCCAAACGGTTCGTCCATGAGCAACAGGCGCGGCGAGAACGACAGCGACCGGGCGATAGCAACGCGCTGTTGCATGCCGCCAGACAACTGCCACGGATAGTGATCCGCGAACTCGGGCAGCTTGACCAGCTCGAGCATCTCGCGAGAGCGACTGCCTCGATCAGACTTTGAGTAGCCCATTAGTTCGAGCGGCAGTTCGATATTGGCCGCAACCTTGCGCCAATCGAACAAGCCAGCTTGTTGAAACGCCATGCCATAGTCGCGGTCGAGGCGAGCCTGGGCAGCGGGTTTGCCGAATACTTCGACCCCACCCTCTGTGGGCGTGAGCAAATCACCAATCAGGCGAAGCAGGGTTGACTTGCCGCAGCCCGATGGCCCGATCAGCGAGACGAACTCGCCCTCTTCGATCGACGCATCGATCGACTGAAGTGCGTCGACCTGTTCCTCGGTGCCCGAGTTGAAGGTCATCGAGAGACCCGCGATCTTGACCGCACTCATGACGCCACCCAGCAGCGGTCGCAGATGGCCAGGATATATCGACTCATAGTGCTTGGGCCCCTCGTGGTCCTTTGACAAAGAAACGTTCGGCAGCGTTCACCAACGCAAACACGAACAGGCCGAGCAGGCCAGCACCGAGCGTTTTGGCATGCGCGGCAAGATCGTTAGCTCTAATCCCCTATTTAACTTGTGGATCGACCGTTCGGCTGCCGATCTGGAAATGCTCAATACCGCACTGGCGGAAGGCTCGTATCCCTATGCAGGCCTGCCTTGGTATGCAACCACGTTCGGACGCGACGGCATCATCACCGCGCATGAATGCCTCTGGCTGGCCCCCGCAATGGCAAAAGGCGTGCTCGCATTCCTGGCCGCTAACCAGGCCACTGCCCATGATCCGGAAAAGGATGCCGAGCCGGGCAAGATCTTGCATGAAGCACGTCGCGGCGAATTGGCGGTGTTGGATGAAATTCCGTTTCGCCTTTACTACGGAACGGTAGAC
>JBDNHG010000018.1:0-5221 GCA_041688925.1 Acidimicrobiales bacterium
CAAGCGAGCCGCCACCGACGCCAGCACCCGAGAGGACCAGCACGTCGCTCAGAAGGTGGAGGCGCTGGATGCCTTTCAATCCAATGCGTGGCATGTACAAGAACTTGCGGAGATTCCAGTTGCTCTTCGGAAAATCGTCAGCCGAGAAACGCTTGCCGGCCTCGAGCACCGCGACCCGATAGCCCTTTTCTGTGAGCCTCAGCGCGCTGACGCTGCCGCCGAAGCCGCTGCCGATCACGATGACATCGTGATCAAACTCGGCCGGGTTCCCGCGCCGGTCGGTGCTGGCATATTCAATCATCGGATCACGTCGTTGAATTTACCGGCGCCTGTTTCAAGGAACACACGACCGCATCCTATGAAAAACCGAGCACGGCCCGGAGACCATCGTCGATGTCATCGAGCAGAACCTGAGACAGTCGAGCCACCTGGTCCGACAGCAGAGAACGATCTATCAGCTCAAGCCCTAGCGGCACAGCAACGGAGTCCTTGTGCAGTCCTGTCGCCAGTGATCGAAGCAACACATTGCCGGCGATGCCAGCTCGCTCGACATTTGAGGTGAGTGGTACGACGTGCGTCTGCCAGACCTCAACCCCAAGGACGGCGTCCGAAGAGACAACAACGCACGGTCGACGCTTGTCTAGGTCAATCCAGTACACGCCTCCACGGGCTACCACGGAGCGGCCCGCTCCATTCGTTCGATCACGGCGCGGGACTCCTCGTCAGTTGGCCGATCAGCGCCCGCCGAGATCGCATCGGCGAGCAACTGCTGTCCGAAACTCAAACCTGTTTGCGTCGCGGCGTGGCGGCGCAGCTGATCAGTAACCCAGGTGGAGAACGGAACGCCGAGACCGTCGATAATGGGAACAACGTCATCTGGAACACTGATCGTCTTGTTCGGCATGTACGTACTATACATACGTACGAACCGTTGCTGCGGCCTAGGCCCCCGCTTCCTGCAGCTCTCAGAGCCACGAAGCGAGAGGAACGGCAGCTGCCTCTATTTCCGCTCTTTCTTCACCGTTGGACCGCCGGCTTCGCGCCAGGCGGGCATTCCGCCAGATAACTGGGCGACGTTGGTAATGCCGAGGTCCTTCAGCGCCTTTGCCGACAGCGCCGAGCGGGGGTTGCCGTTGCAGAACAGTACGTAGGTTTTGTCCTTATCGCCGTAGATCTCGCGGTGATAGGGGCTCTGCGGGTCGAACCAGAATTCGATCATGCCCCGCGGAGCGTGGTGCGAGCCATCAATCGTGTCGCTCTGCTCAACCTCGCGGATATCGCGAACATCGACAAAAACGAGCGCCTCATCGTCCTTGCGTTCAACCGCCTCTTTGCACGTCATCGTGGCGATCTCGGTCAGGGCCTGTTCGGCCATTTCAATGATGCCCATCATCAACTCGCTTCCAAACCAGTCTTGCTGTCGTTCCGCTCGCGCTGCGATTCCAGTGCCGCAGATTCCACCTCGCTGCCAAACACTACATCTGGCCGCTCAGGAAGGACATCGTCAACTTCGTAGCTCGGCGACATAGCACCCGCCAGGGAGAAACCCTTCGACGATCGTCAGGGCTGACGACCGACGAATGCAAGAAGCTGATCCTGCGGGCTGGCGTCGGCGGCGACCTCGACCGCCGGACCGAACATGGTGTCGCTCCGGAGCATCTCCTCGGGCAGGCGTCCAAGGCCCATCAGCGTCGCCTCGACGGCCCCAACCGGAAGGGTGTCGTCAGCGCCGATCGATCGCGCCAGATCCCATGAGTGAACCAGCGGGTCGCCGATGATTAGCCCGGCCACGCCCTGCTTTGGCATGCCGCCAAAGGCCTCGGCCGTTCCTTCCAGATTTGCCGAGTCCTGGAGAGCGGCCGCAAGCGCCGGCTCAACAGTTGCCCAGTCATCGCCCGGGTTCGTTCCCGCACCAAGCACGCCCCCACCAGCCCCCTGCCAGTGCATCGCGTGGTCGAGCAACTCTTGGACAGTCCACTCGGGGCACATGGTGGGTTTGCCCAGATCAGCTTCCCCCACCTGGCCCGACACCTCGTTCCACTTAGCTGCCGCCTGCTTCCAAATGTCACCGACTTCAGTCATGCCACTCTCCCTCTGGTCTCATGAGCACAGCGGCCGAACGTATCGCGGTTCGGCGAGCGCGTCAATCAACACACACCGAGCCGCCTTCGACTGCGGGACAGAATTCTGAGAGCAGAGCTTCGCGCCGCGATAGTCTTGGTCACGTACCTCGTGAGACTGCTGCAGACATGATGTTTCTACTTCGCCCGCCGAGTGGCGAGGCCCGTGGAACCATCAACTGGGCTGCCGAGCACTCGAAGAGCGTGCCAAGTTCCCGTGGACCAAAGCGCCCAGCCAACGAGGACCGGTTGGAAGAGAAGTCTCACCGCCCGTGAGGTAGTGGAGTTCAACCCGAATGCGTCGGTGCCCTCTATGAGTTGAGCGACATTCCCCGGAAAGATCGCGACAAAGAAAGCGGCGGCCACGCTGCCAACGATCACCCGGTACTTCGCTGCCACCAGCAACGCTGTGCCAATGAGGATCTCGATAACCCCCGAGAGCACCACTACGAGGTCGGCATCTGCAGGGAACCAGTCAGGAACCTGCGCCAGAAACTCACTCCGGGACCACGACAGATGGCTCGAGCCAGCAAAGGTGAGCGCTGCTCCGAGCAGAAGCCGGAACGCTGTCTGAGTACGGCTGACCTCAGACTTCTTACCAGCCACCAAAAGGCGCTCGAGGAACCCAAACATTCGGAAACCCTATACCGACTCCGTCACCTCGGTAACAACCCTCGGCGCCCGTGCGTCGATGCCGGCGATGGCGCAGTCGTCCAGATCATCCTGAACGGCGTAGACATCACCAACACCGACGGTGCGGCCATCGCAGTCATGAGCGCCGAGACCGCGATCGTGATCCTGGGCGGCACCGACTCGCTCGCGATCTTCGGCAACTACAACGACGGCATCGCCAGTGAGGACGGCTTGGTCATCGATGGCGGAGAGATCGAGATCGCCGCCGGAGGGACCGGCACAAGTGAGGATGCGAGAGCCATTCAGTGAGACGTCATGGTCACGGTCCGCTGCGGCACAATCAACGCCGATGCCGTTGACGATGCCATCCTCTCGAACTCGGCCGTCACCATCGACGGCGGCGATCTGACCCTCGCGTCGGGCGACGACGCTATCCACGGCGGGTCCATCGTGATCACCGAGTCGTTCCAAGGGATCGAGTCCGAGGTCATCACGATCAACGACGGCTTCATCGACTTGACCGCCACCGATGACGGTCTCCGACGGTGACGGCATCGACTCGAACGGCCATACAACGCAGAAGCTCCTCGAGCAATTGCGTCCCCGCTGAGCCCGTCTCGGCCTCGACGACAATGCCCAATTCGACGCGTGTGGCCACCAGCATCATGCATTGGTCGCCAAGCAACAGACGTTCGACTTCGGATCGATGCCGCCGACTCACACCTTCAGGCTCACCCCACGGCTTCAGTCACGGATCACGCCATAGGTCCAGCCCATGTCGTACAGCCAGCGCCGATACGCGGCCCCGGTCTTGTCGGAACGGACAGGGACCTCCCCACCGAGTGGAAGCTCCTTGGGCAGCTGGTTCTCGAGCACGGGCTTGTCTTGGGCCAGGATCGTCTGGCCAAATCGACGTACCTCGGTGTCGGTGTTGTGCTCGTCGAGCCGAGCGTCCCAGAGGTGGGCTCGCACGAAGTCAGACCTGACCGGCTGACAGAACAGCCCGACGACGTCGAGTCGAGCCTCGTCGAGTGGACTCGACTTGTACAAGAAAGCACACGTCGGATGGACGACCTTGAACGTGTAGTCGACCATCATGCCGGTGTTCGAGGCCGCGGAAGCCTTGGGCTGGTAGATCCGCACCGCGTTCGGCGAGATCTCGCTCGCAAGCGTCGAGGCTAGTCGCTCAGACAGTAGACCAGTCGCTGATCGCCGGTCGGTCTCGTCGACTGCCGGGTCGTGGAAGAGATCGCTGGGGGCCTCGCCGAGGCAGGTCCAGAGGTATCCGTAGTCGTCCCGGGTCGGCAGCTTTTCGCTCGACTCGGTCCACGCCGTCGGCCGGCCTCCCCCGTCGATCGAGTACCAGATATCACGATCGAGCAGCATCGTCTTCGACGTGCGGCCCGGCGGGATTTCGGGGAGTGCAGACAACGGATACCACTGGTTGAGTGCCAGAGCGTGCGCAGCGCTTCGACACACTGCCGGTCCGCGGCTGTCGCCGAACTTGGTCGGTCCGTAGTACGCGCCGCTCCTCGCTTCGTTGCCTGCGACTCCCAGGACTTACCGTGGCACCCTCGTGCTCCACCTAGCCAGCGTCAAACGTGGCCAGCCCCGAGCCGGCAATAGCACGAGGCGTTGATCTCGACGTCGGTCCTCGCGAGAGCGAGGTCCAACCGAAGCCGGACCATGTCCGCTTCCGCTCCCTTGCCGAGGCTGGTCAAGCACTCGTGCAGTCCGTGCAAGCTCCATACGTTGTCAGGATGCTGATACGCACGTGGGAGGGTCGTATCGAATCCGAGATCGGCTCGGTAGACAGCCTCCGCCGCTTCGATCTCGCCCTGTTCCAGAAGGAGTGCACCGTACGCGTGTCTTGTCGGTTGCATCCACCCCCAAGGCTCGTCATACGGCAGCTGATCATCAAGCTCGATCGATCGCCGCAGGTGGGCGAACGCCGAGTCGAGATTGCCCCGACGATACTCGAGCTCACCATCGAGCATCTCTGAGGCCACGGCCAAAATGTCCAGGCATGTGTTGTTGAACATCATGCGACTCGCCGGAACTCGGGCCACGGCAGCCCGGAACAACTCGCGCTCCGCTTCGGACTCGTCGACCCGACCAGTCGCCGCCAGGGCTACTCCCTTGGCGTATCGGACGATGGCAGTGCTGACGCACATGAGGACTTGGTCTACTGGAAGAGCAGTCTCGATGATGTCATCCCATTTACCGAACCGAATAAGGACGTGCATCCGCAGCGGCAGAAAGCTCTCCATCAAGTCCGCCATGCCGTCCATCATCAGCAGCTCATGCGGCAGCGTGGACACTATCTCCTCCGCCACATCGAGCGCGGGCTCAAGCTGACCAGCCAGCATCGCCCCGTAGAGCTTGAAGTGATAGTTGTGGGCCCGGTACAACGAGTAGCCGTTGAGCGGCCCTTCCCGATCGAGGTAGCGGCGGTCGGCGTCGATGGC
>JBDNHG010000019.1:0-6109 GCA_041688925.1 Acidimicrobiales bacterium
CGACCACCGCGAGCACGGCCACCACGGCCACCACGGCGAGCGCAATCAGCATGGTGGAAATGATGCCGAGCACCCGCCCGGCCTGGGCGGTGCCCCGGTTGGAAGGATCGCGTCGTCCCGCATCGATCGCGACTATCTCTTGGTGACCAATATGCCAGGCGAATGGGCCGAGGATGCCACACAACACAAGCCCCAAGATGCCGAGCACCAAAGAAGTCGTTGCCTGACTGCTCTCAGGGAAATAGCCGTATTGGCGGTACCCACCGGCCGAGGGGTTGTTCGGCGGGAAGACGGGGCCGCCCTGCCACAACTCGCCGTCCCAGTAGCGCTGAGATCCGGGCGGGTCTCCTTCGGCGTAATACCAGCCAGGCTGCATCATCCTGCCAGATTAGGGCAGCGCCAGGTGTCAGCAATGTCATGATCTATGCTCGCTGCTGTGCTCACTATCGTCGGCGACCGCGCGATGATGCCCACGATCGCTGTGGCGACCGCTCTGGCGTCGGCCGCTGCGACGTCCGACACCGAATCTGGTGTAACAATCTGCATTTTTCGCCGCTGTACCGGCGGCTATTGCCCCGGATGCGGAGGCTCTCGGTCGGTCATGGCCCTGTTGCGAGGCGACCTCGCTCACGCATGGACACTTCACCCCTGGGTGCCACTACTCGTTGCACAGCTCATCGTTTGCGTCGTGGTCATGCTCTGGGTGGGTATCGAGCCACTGCGCAAGTTCGTCGTGCCCGTGCTCGTTGCGAACCTTGCGCTCGGCTTGACGATCTGGACGATTCGTCTCACGACCGACGTGATACCAATTCCATTCGGCTGATCGACGCCGCCTGGCTGTCTGGCGCCCGCTGGCAGCGGTCTCCTAGATCACAGGCCGTCGGGAATCAAACTGTGCATCTCAAACATGCGCCCTGGGTACCACGGGCGGCTTGGACGCTGATTGCGGCGGCGGTCGGGTCAGAGCGCCGTCATGGCCGAGATCAGGTCTGGTCGTCGGTTGGCGAGCCACCGTTGTTCTGCACCGAGCGGATGCCTTTTTCCATCGACGCTGGTGAGGCATACATCTGGCTCTTGCCGATGACCTGACCGTTGGTCGACTTGAGGTTGAAGTATGGCTTGCCGTTCTTGGCGACCTTGCGGTCGACACACTTCTCGTTGGTGCAATTCTTGCCAACCGAGGCAATGCCATTGAGAGCCGACTTCTTGGTGTTGTAGGCCTCGCTCGTGAGGATCACCTGGCCATTGCCTGCGCACAGGTTGAAGCGGAACTTTCCACCCTTTGAACTCTTCAGAACGAACTTGCCAGCCATTAGATAACTCCTCGAGGGGGCTTTGAACACCCGTGACCGTAGCGCGTTGGTCAATCGGGCCGCGCCCTGCTCACGAATCGGTTCGTGGTCGTGGTATGAGTTGCACCACTAGGCCGTTGCAGATGCCGCGGGCAGGAGCACAAAGTCATCGCGGTGGATCGCCTTGACCTCGTGTTCACCAATCGCTGCCTGTGCCTCAATCGAATTCATGCCCGCCAGGCCCTTGGCAAAGGCAACGCCGTCGGGCCCAACAACGTCGATGGCATCGCCGGCGACGAACTCGCCGGTCACCGCGGTGAGGCCGACGGCCAACAGCGACCCGCCTCGATCCAGCAGCGCGTTCTTTGCTCCAGCGTCAACGATCAGCTGACCTTGTGACGCAACGGCGAATGCAATCCACAGCTTGCGGGCACTGAGCCGCTCGGGTCGCGCCCGCACCACGGTGCCGACACCTGGTGTTCGCAACACCGCATCTTGCAGCACGTTGGGTCGATGCGCTGCGCCGATGATGGTCTCGACGCCTGACCAGGATGCGATCTTTGCCGCGGAGAGTTTCGAGGCCATGCCGCCTTGCGACATGGTCGTGGCGGCGCTTCCGGCCATCGCCTCGATTTCACGGTCAACGCTGCGGATCTCTTCGATGAGCGAAGCGTGTTCGTCGATTCGTGGGTCGGCGGTGAGGACACCAGGGGTGTCGGTCAGCAACACCAACAGGTCGGCATGCACCAGGTGCGCCACGAGCGCTGCAATGCGGTCGTTGTCGCCGAACCTGATGGCGTCGTCGGCAACCGCATCGTTCTCGTTGACGATCGGCAAGACACCGAACCCAAACTGGCTTTCGATACACGACCGTGCTCGCAGATAACGCGCCCGGTCGAAGAAGTCGGGCGGCGCCAGCAGGACCTGGCCACAGTGGAACCCAAGCGCCTGGCAATGCTGGTCATAACTGCGCATGAGTTCGATCTGACCAACGGCGCTCAGCGCCTGAAGCGATTCGAAGTCGCGCGGACGCTCGAGAAGTCCGAGTTTCGCCATGCCTGCCGCGATCGCAGCCGACGACACCAGCACAACTCGATGCCCCAACGCTCGCACGGCGGCGATATCGGTGCACAGCTTGCGTATGGATTCATCGTCGAGCGCCGGGCTGTCAGATTTTGTGATCGACGATGTTCCGACCTTGACAACGATCGTTTTCGCGTGGTCGCCAATCGCGGTCACAGGATCGACTCGTCATACTCGAA
Source organism: Acidimicrobiales bacterium (assembly GCA_041688925.1). Lineage (GTDB taxonomy): Bacteria > Actinomycetota > Acidimicrobiia > Acidimicrobiales > UBA10347 > UBA10347. The sequence goes on from JBDNHG010000019.1 coordinate 2,555, forward strand.
CTCGAGATCTCCGATCCGCACGATATCGCCCTGGCGCGCCCCGGCTTTGGCCAGCTTCTTGTCGACACCCAACCCCGCCAAGCGATCTTGTACGTACGCCATTGCATCGAGGTCGGTCAGATCGTTGAGCGCCACAGCTCGAGCGGCCTGGCGCCCCTCGACCTCCCACGAACCGTCGTCGTTGCGGCTGATCAAGACGCTGTCGGGCAGCGGCCGGTGCACTGTTGGTGCCGTCACGATCAGGTCTTCGTCGCTCCGGCCTTCCTTCGCTAGATCGGCAAGTGCGCCGACGAGATGGTCCATGTTGTGGTTGGTCACCGACGAGAACGTCAGATAGTCGGGACTCGGTTCGATCTGTGCGACGTCGGCCTTGGCTTGGGCGACGAGCCGGGGTCGGTCAAGGAGGTCAGGCTGATAGAGCTCGAGTTCTTCAAGCAGCACCTCGACCTGATTTTCGACGCTTCGGCCGTCCATGGGCGCCAGATCGACCAGCACGACGAGCGCACGGGCACGTTCGACATGTCGTAAGAACTGATGGCCAAGGCCCTTGCCCTCATGTGCGCCTTCGATCAGTCCAGGAATATCAGCGACGACAAAGTCGAAGTCGCCGAGTTGCACGACACCCAGGTTCGGCTCGAGCGTGGTGAATGGATAGTTGGCGATCTTTGGTTTGGCGCGGCTGATCCGTGAGATCAGCGTGCTCTTGCCTGCGTTGGGGAATCCAACGAGAGCGAGGTCGGCCAGCAGCTTCAGTTCGAGTCGAACCCAGTCTTCCTGGCCATCCTCGCCTTGTTCGGCGAACTTGGGCGCACGTCGGGCATTCGACAGGAACCGGGCGTTACCGCGTCCACCGTCGCCACCTGCAGCAACGAGCCAGCGGTCGCCATGGTTCGCCAGATCGACCAGCACAGTGCCGTCGTCGCGATTTCGCACGATCGTGCCAACCGGAACCGGTGCCTCGAAGTCTTCGCCAGAGTGACCATGCTTCTTCTGACCTGATCCGTGTTTGCCATTGGCGGCTCGACGATGCGGATGGTCGCGGTAGGCCAGCAACGAGGCAACGTTGTGATCGGCCACCAGCCAGACGTCGCCACCCTTGCCGCCGTCTCCCCCGTCGGGGCCGCCCTTGGGAACCATTGCCTCGCGCCGGAACGAAACGCAGCCGGCTCCGCCATCACCGCCACGGAAATTTACGGAACATTCGTCAACGAATTGGCTCTGGCGCACCCAAGGATTGTAGTGCGGCCGTTACGTACGTATGCGGGGCCCCCTATTCGGCAGCCATGCTCCTACTCGGCTAGCCGAGTAGAAAGTCGCCGATCTGGACCTCGGCCCCGTAGTTGTCGAAGTCGCCATCGGCGCGCGCTTGGCGAAACTCACCCCAGTTGATCGATCGGTAATGAGCACTGTCGCCCGGTTCGATCGACGCCAGCAAGGGGCCGTAGTCCGTTGCGTACGACGGGTTGAAGAAGTAGGGCCACGAGTAGCGAGCACGAGTCGTGCGAGGCACCACCCGGTGTAGGGCTGCCCGGTACCGGTCGTTTGACCACACCTGCATCATGTCGCCGGTATTGACGACCAGAGCATGATCTGGCGCTTCTTGTCGGCCGACTGAGCGAAAAAGGCTCGGGCGGAGCTCCAGAGTTCGTCGATGTGGTCGTCGGCGATGCCATGTGCGACCACCTGGAGGAACCCATAGCGTGCCGCTGCGTCGGCAACGGCCGAAACAACCGCAGTCGACGGCTCTGAGACCCGGCCACCAAGATCGATGACCGGCAGTTCGGTCGAGCTCCGCCGCGCTGCGCTATTGGTCTGAGTCATGGCCCCAGCGTACGTTCGGCCAACGAGACCATCGAGAGTTCGAAGAACGTCTCGGGGTCGGAGACGGCGTTGTTGAAGTGCCCGAACAACTCGAGGCTGATGAGCCCGAAGACCTCACCCCACGATTGCAAGCCTCGAGCAAGGGTCGACGCCGGTACTTGGTAGTCAATGAAATCGAGTATCTGCGCCAACGAAGCACTGAGCGCGTCGTCAGTAGTACTCGCGACAGCGTCACCCCCACCGGCTTTGCTTGTGGCTGCGCGTTCGGTGGCTGCTGTGGAGCTTTGATAGTGATCGACGAGCACCGATATGAGGGCGACGGGCACACGGGTTGCCGGATCGATCGTGTCATCAGGTGCCGTGTAACCCGGGACGGGCGAGCCATAGATCAGCGCGTATTCGTGCGGGTTCTCGTGGGCCCACGCCCTGATCGCATTGGCAATCGCTACGAAACGCTCGTGGCATAGGTCGCGAGCGATGCCGGCGTCGACCTGTTCGACCACCACCCCGACCGCGTCGTAGGCATCAACGATCAGCGCCGTCAACAGGTCATCTCGGCTCGCGAAATAGCGGTAGATCGCCGACGATGCCATGTCGAGTTCACGGGCAATAGCTCGAAGCGACAACGATGCTGCCCCATCAACGGCCAATTGGCGCCGGGCCGATGCCTTGATCTCGGCCGTGAGTTCGGCGCGAACTCGGGCTCGGACGCCCGGCGCACGCGGTGGTACATCCTTGCTCATTCCTCCATCATGCCGGGCGCTCTGACGAGAACCAAGAGCACGCGAAAGAAATGTGAGCAGTGCTCTTGCTTTTAGAAATATGGGCCGTCATAGTCATACCGTGAGCGGCGCTCTCGAAGTCGAGCGCCAGACACAACACAAGAAGGCCCGAGGGCGCACACCATGCCGAATAACGCCACACGAACAACCCACGTTGTCATTGGCGCCGGGCCGACCGGCACTGCAACCGCCAAACTGTTGGCCGCAAACGGCGACTACGTCAAAGTCGTGACCCGCTCAGGGTCGGGTCCCGAAGCCGCCGGCATCGAGCGGATAGCGGCCAACGCCGCCGACGCCGACCGACTACGCACGATCACCCAAGGCGCTGCCACGATGTTCAACTGCGCAAATCCCCCGTCGTACAACCATTGGAAGGACGAATGGCCCCCACTTGCGGCGTCACTGCTCGCTTCGGCCGAGGCCGCAGGAGCAGGGTTGGTCATGGTCGGCAACCTCTATGGTTACGCACCGCCAACCCGGCCGATGCAAGCAACCGACCCACTCGCTGCAACGACCGACACCGGAATGATTCGTGTCCAAATGTGGCATGACGCATTGGCCGCACAGGCTGCCGGTCGAGTGCGCGTCACCGAGGCACGGGCAAGCGACTTCATCGGGCCAGGTCTCGGCAACAACGCACACATGGGCGACCGGGTCGTGCCTCGGCTGCTGAAAGGCAAGTCCGTTTCGTTGCTCGGCAGGGTCGACGCAGCCCATAGTTGGACCGCCATCGACGATGTCGCCCGCACACTTGTGGCCCTCAGCGGCGACGATCGCTCGTGGGGACGTGCGTGGCATGTGCCAACCGCTGCCCCACTGTCACAGCGCGAGATCGTCGACCGCTTGTGCGATCTGGCTGACGTCGAGCGAGTCAAGGTGTGGCCCATTCCGTCGTTGGCTCTTCGGGCACTCGGCGTTTTCGCCCCAGCTATGCGTGGACTGCACGATCTCA
>JBDNHG010000020.1:0-5297 GCA_041688925.1 Acidimicrobiales bacterium
CGAAACCGAGATGGGTCTTGCCGCACAAAAGATCATGGACGCCGGCGGACTCGTCGACGACGCAACCATGATCGGCATTGTCTCGGACCGGCTTGCCCAAGACGACATCGTCGAACGGGGAGTGCTGCTCGATGGTTTCCCACGCACGCCGACCCAGGCCGACGAGCTCGTTCGTATCCTCGGAGATCGATCCATGGATGCTGCGATCAACTTGGTCGTGTCCGTCGAAGAGGTCACTGCTCGCATGCTCGAGCGTGGCCGCGCCGACGACACACCCGAAGCTATAGCCAAGCGGCTTGGGCTGTACGAGTCGCAAACGCGACCGTTGCTCGAGTGGTTCGACGAACGAGGATTATTGCTCGTGGTCGACGGTTTGGGCGTCGAAGACGTCGTCTTCGAACGTATCCAATCGGCCCTCGATGTCTGCTTAGCAGATGGCGAGGTTGGAGAAGGAGATATCGGGGAATAAGATAGGTGGTTGCGCGTGTTGGCTTCTAGTTGCCGCGCATCGGAAGAGATGTTCGGCTACGGCGCCGAAGTGCACCGAATCCCGAACCCCCGAATGGAAAGTCAGCATCATCGCTACCAAAGAAGACGCAATATTGATGGAAGGCACGGTTGTAGAAAGCCTGCCTAATGCAATGTTCCGAGTCGAACTCGACAACGGACACGAACTGCTCGCCCACATCTCGGGCAAGATGCGCATGCACTACATCCGCATCCTGCCTGGCGACAAGGTGCAAGTCGAATTGACCCCTTACGACCTCAAGCGTGGTCGCATCACGTACCGCTACAAATAGCGGTCACCCCAAGAATTCCCAAGAACTCCTCTATCTCGAACCTGAGAGCAAATGAAAGTACGACCAAGCGTCAAAAAAATGTGTGGCCATTGCCGGATCATCCGCCGGCATCGTCGCATACAGGTCATCTGCACCAACCCACGACACAAGCAACGGCAGGGCTAGATCATGGCACGTATTGCAGGCGTAGACATTCCGCGCGAAAAGCGGATCGTCATTTCGCTGACCTATCTCTATGGCATTGGTCCAACGACGGCCTCTCAAGTTCTCGCTGCCTGCGAGATCGATGAGAGCATCCGAGTTCGCGATCTCGGCGATCAAGACATCGCTAAACTCCGCGCCTATATCGAAGGCAACCTCCGAGTAGAGGGTGACCTTCGACGCGAGGTGCAGCAAGACATCAAGCGCAAGATGGAAATCGGCTGCTACCAGGGCATCCGTCACCGCCGCGGCCTCCCGGTTCGTGGCCAGCGCACCCACACGAACGCTCGAACCCGCAAGGGACCAAAGAAGACCGTTGCGGGCAAGAAAAAGGTGATGAAGTAATGGCAAAGCGTAAAGAGCGCCGGAACGTGCCGTATGGCGTCGTTCACATTAAGAGCTCGTTCAACAACACGATCATCTCGATCACCGATCAGGGCGGAAACGTAATCGCCTGGGCCTCGGCCGGAAGCGCTGGTTTCAAGGGTTCTCGCAAGAGCACGCCTTTCGCCGCACAGACCGCTGCCGAAGCTGCCGCCCGCAAGGCCATGGAACAAGGTCTCCGCAAGGCCGATGTCGAAGTCACCGGTCCAGGTTCGGGCCGTGAGACCGCCATTCGGTCGATCCAAAATCTCGGCATCGAGGTGACCGGCATCAAGGATGTGACGCCAGTTCCTCACAATGGTTGCCGCCCACCTAAACGTCGGAGGGGCTGATGTCTCGTTATACCGGTCCAAAGGCACGCGTTGCGCGCCGTCTCGGCACCAACATCTGGGGCACTAAGGGCGAGGCTGTCGCACTCGACAAGCGCCCCTACCCGCCAGGCGAACACGGTCGAACCCGTCGCCGCGGCAATGTCTCTGAATACCTGATCCAGCTGCAAGAAAAGCAGAAGGCTCGCTTCACTTACGGCCTGACCGAGCGTCAGTTCCGCAACCTCTACAAAGAAGCGAACAAAGGCCAAGGCGTAACTGGCGAGAACATGCTGCAGTTCCTTGAACTGCGCCTCGACAACCTCGTCTACCGAGTGGGCTGGGCAGCTACGCGTTCGCAGGCTCGCCAGTTCGTGAATCACGGCCACATTAATGTAAACGGTCGCCGGGTAAACATCTGCAGCTACCGCCTTCGTAAGGGCGATGTTGTGACTGTTCGTCCAAAAAGCAAAGACAACACCACGTTCCAGTGGAACAACGACGTCGTTGACCGTCCGGCGCCGGCGTGGATCGACATGGCAGGCGAGGGCTGGCAAGCCACCGTCCGTTCACTTCCGATCCGCGAACAGATTGATGTTCCCATCCGGGAATCATTGATCGTCGAGTTGTACAGCAAGTAGAAGCGACTTCTCCTGCGTGATGCAGGCCTTAGTCCTCCAACCCCCGAGGTGACCAACGGATGCTTGTCATTCAACGACCGACCGTCGATGCCGTCAATGACGAATCGACCAACCGTCAAAAATTTGCGATTGGGCCCCTTGAGCCGGGGCTCGGTCATACGCTAGGAAACTCGCTGCGACGCACGCTGTTGTCGTCGATTCCTGGTGCAGCGATCACTCAGATTCGTATCGACGGTGCTTTGCACGAGTTCGACACGCTTCCTGGTATTGCGGAAGATGTCACTGACATCATTCTCAACATCAAAGATGTGGTACTGATCAGCCACAGCAATGAACCCGTGATCGTTCGTCTTGACGCCGCAGGCCCGGCAACGGTGACTGCGTCGGATCTTGAGACGACACCCGAGGTCGAGATTCTGAATCCCGATCTCGTCATTGCGACGCTCAACGAAAAAGCGCGACTTGCGTGTGATCTGACTATCGAGCGTGGCGCCGGTTATCTTTCGGCGGCCGATCAAGACACCGGTGGCGCCATTGGCCTCATTCCGGTCGATGCGATTTTCTCGCCAGTTCGACGGGTGAGCTTCAACGTTGAAGCTGCTCGCGTCGAGCAGTCGACCAACTATGACCGGCTCGTGCTCGACATCCAGACCGATGGCTCGATCACTCCTCGCGATGCGCTGGCATCAGCCGGCGCAACATTGCGCAGCATTGTTCAGCTCGTCGAAGAGATGAGTGACGAGCCCGAAGGCCTCGAGTTGGCCGAAGCTACGGCGACCGCAAGCGGTTCGCCTGATCTCGATCTTCCAATCGAAGACCTTGAACTGTCCGAACGTCCCCGCAACTGCCTCAAGCGCGCCCAGGTCAACACCATTGGTGAGCTGCTCGAGAAGTCGATCGACGACCTGTTGGCGATCACCAACTTTGGTCAGAAGTCGCTCGACGAAGTTGCCCAGAAGCTTGACGAGCGTGGACTTTCGCTCGCCACCCGGAGCTGATTTGTCATGCCAGCAACCCCAAAGAAGGGCCGTCGTTTCGGCGGCAGCTCGCAACATCAGAAGTTGATGATGGCGAACTTGGTCTCGTCTTTGGTCGCCGCCGAGGCGATCGAGACCACCGAAGCCAAAGCCAAGGCCATGCGCCCGATCGCTGAAAAGATGATCACCAAGGCGAAAAAGGGTGGCCTGCACAACCACCGCCAGCTGATCAAGTTTCTCGACGATCGCGAGATCGCCCAGAAGCTGATCGACGAGGTCGGTCCGCGCTATGCAGATCGTTCAGGTGGGTACACCCGTATCCTCAAGCTCGGTCCACGCAGCGGCGACAACGCACCAATGGCTCGTATCGAACTCGTCTGAGGGTAGTCCGCCTTTTCGGCTCGTTCCTCGCCGAAAACGCTGCGTGAGCTGAATCATCGACGGTCCCGAACCGCTGCGCTACCAGATTCACACCGGCCGGCTGACAAGAATTTCGATGACGAGATATCGGCTGAACTTGGTATACGACGGGGGGCCCTTTCGGGGGTTCGCCCAAAACGAAGGCGTCCCCACTGTCGGGGGCGCTTTGCGTTTTGCCCTCGAGCAGGTGCTTCAGCACGATGTCCCCCTCGTCTGTGCCGGGCGAACCGACGCGGGCGTGCATGCGCTCGATCAGGTGGTGTCGTTCGACACCGACGAGCCGGTTGACCCCGAGTCATTGCGCACGTCGCTGAACGCTCTTTGCAAGCCACATATTGTCGTCAGCGAAGTCGAGGCCGTCGCCGCCGACTTCGATGCCCGCTTCTCGTGCACTGGTCGGTCGTACCTGTACCGCATCCTCAATCGCCGGCTGCCCGACCCGTTTCGCAAGGACTACACCTGGCGGGTCTCGTTGCCGCTGAACATCGATGCCATGCAACGTGCTGGACAACACCTGATCGGCACCCATGACTTCAGTTCGTTCTGTCGTCGACAGTTTCACGTCTTTGGTGATGAACGTGTCGAGAAGCCACGAACACGAACGTTGCGTTCGGTTACCTGGACGGCAGAACCCGACGACGAGATTCACCTGACGATCAACGCCTCGTCGTTCTGCCAGCAGATGGTGCGCTCGATTGCCGGGTTGTGCGTCGAAGCCGGACTGGGTCTGATTCCGGTCGACGACGTCGAGGGCATTCTGGCGGCGCACGATCGAAACCAAGTGCCGCGGGTCGCTCCGCCGCAGGGCCTATTTTTGGCCGCTGTTGAGTACTGACCAGGCGCGATCGCAGTAGCGTCGATACATGAGTTTCGGGCACATCATCCGGCGGGTGGTCGGCTGGCAGGCGGAACCGGCCGTCCCGGCCGATGTGGCCGTTCCCCTGCGTGCGATGCACCGCGGATTGTTGCTTCTGATAGCGCTGCTGATACCGGCGAACCTCTTCGTTGGTTGGCTCAAATGGTTGGGTTATGAGAACAACGAACAGCCGTTGTCGTTCGCTCGCTACTTCGACCTCGGCGAAGAACAGAATCTGCCGTCGTGGATTGCCACCATCCTCTTGATGGTCGCAGCGATGAGCGCTGTCGCTGCGGCCCAACGACATCCAACCGACACGATCCTGCGGCGCGGCTGGTATACGACCGCGGGCGCCCTGGCCTATGCGTCGCTCGACGAGGCGACGTATCTGCATGAGCGCGCCAGCGACCCGCTGCGCAACTGGCTGGGTGTCGGCGGATTTCTGTACTGGGCATGGGTGCTGCCGGCGATCGTGGCGGTAGCGGTGCTCGCCCGAGTGTTGTGGCCGTTTCTCGGGCGGCTACCAGCCGATGCGCGTCGCGACCTCTTTGTCGCTGCCGGCCTGTTCCTGTCGTGTGCGGTCGGTCTCGAGATGCTCGACGCGCTGGCCTATTCGGTCAATGAAGAAGCGGGTGTTGTCACCGAACTGCTGACGATCGTCGAAGAGTGCGGCGAGATGCTTGCGGTCATGTTCTTCATCGACACGACCG
>JBDNHG010000021.1:0-11833 GCA_041688925.1 Acidimicrobiales bacterium
GAGTCGTCGAATACAAACAATATCGCTGCCGATCAGATGGAGCGCATCGCTGAGATCAGGGCGCGCCGAGCCGGTTCAGCGAGCGCCGCTACCCACGCAGCGGTACAGCCGCCGAGCGGCACCCGTCGTACCCGGTCTCGGCACCCCGCCCTTGGCGTGCGAATCGCTGCAGCAGGTCTCGGCGCTAGCGGTGTGCTGGGCTTGGTAGCTGCGTTTGGCATAGCCCATGCCGCCGAGGAAACGTCGCTGGCGACTGACAGCGAGGACCCGGCTTCGACGCTCATACTGGCGGACCCTGCCAGTGCCACAGCACCGGCCAGTTCTACGGCACAGGTCGAAGCAGTTCCGTCCGCAACCGGTGACGGCGCTGCAGCAGGCATGGCATCTGCGCTCAGCGCTGACGTGCTGGTTGTGCCGACACCTACGCCGATCTTCCTGACGGCAAATCCGGTCGTGCGCACGATCACTGTGCAACCTTCGCCGATTATCGTCACGGTGGTCGATCCGGCGCCCAGCTCTGAGCGCGCTGGGTTGACGAACGCGCCAGCCCAACCGGGCCAGGCTGCGGTCCAACCGGGCCAGACTGCGCCGCCTCAACTGCTCTGCGGGCGACGCCGTCTGGCCCCCCGGCCGCCCAATCGCAGCCAGCTTCATCGGCACCAGCACCAGCGCAGGCCGTCGTGCCACTCACCAGCGCTCCGCCCGTAGTCGTCGTGGCACCAGCCAGTACTCCGCCCGCTGTTGTCGTGGCACTCGCCCCGCCGCCGCCAGCGGCAGCCCCAGCTCCAGCTCCGACCGCGCCAGCTCCGCCCGTCGCTCCGGCGCTGGTACCTGCTCCACCGAAGTCGAGCGGCAGTGGTTGAGCATCGCTTCCGAGTGATGGCGAGCGATACCCATCTCATACTCGTGGGTGCAGCCGCCACCGAAACATTGTGGGCCGAAGATCGGCTTCGCCAGATCGAATCACGATGGAGCCGGTTTCTAGCGGCGAGTGACATCTCGCGACTCAACCGTTCGGGCGGCGCGACGATGCGGGTTCATCCCGACACGATCGTGCTCATCGAGACGATGCAACATGCGAGTCGCCTGACCGATGGCCGGTATGACCCCACCATGTTGTGTGAGATCGTCGAGGCCGGTTACTCAACCAGCATCGACGACCCGCAACGGGTGAGCGTGACCATCGACCTTCCGTCCATTGGACATTCGGTGATCGATGTAATGGTCGATCGAGCGGAGTGTCTCGTGCAGCTTCCGGCTGGGCTCGGCCTTGACCCCGGAGGCATCGGCAAGGGTCTCGCCGGCGACCTGGTGGTGTCTGAGTTGCGCGAACGTGGCGCCGCCGGCGCGCTTGCGTGCATCGGAGGCGACTTGGCATTCGCCGGTGAACCTCCCCACGGACACGACTGGGCGATAGCAATTGGCAATCCGTTCGACGACGATGCCGAGGTCGCTCGCATCGGAGCCTCGTCCGGTGGCGTTGCCACCTCGAGTACTCGGTCACGGCGATGGAAACATCGTGGATCAGATCAGCATCACATCCTCGACCCTCGCACTCGATCTCGTTCGTCGACCGATCTGGCCGCTGTCACCGTGGTTGCATCTGCGGGTTGGGAAGCCGAAGCGATCGCAACGGCTGCGATCCTCGAGCACAGTGACACGATTGAGTCGACCTTGCAGTCGTGGCCGGTCGATGGCCTTGCCATCACGGCTGGCGGGGCAATCATCGAAAGCGGCGCCCTGCGCCGGGTCGGCACGGCAGCATTGCTGTCATGAACGAACAGATCTGGTGGTATCTCGCCCGAGGCTCAGGAATCATTGCGTGGCTGTTTCTGACCGCGTCGGTGTTGTGGGGCATCTTCTTGGCGACCGACCTGTTCCCCAAACACCGCCGGCCGGCATGGTTGCTCGATCTGCATCGGTGGCTTGGTGGCCTGACGTTGTCGTTCGTGCTGGTGCACATTGCTGCATTGTTCGCCGACAGCTGGATCGAGTTCTCGATCGCTGACCTGCTGGTGCCGTTCAAGGCCGATTGGAAGCCGATCCCGGTGGCACTCGGCGTGCTCGCCATGTGGTCGCTGATCGCAGTGCAACTGACATCGTTGGCCCGCAAACGATTGCCGAAAGCCTTTTGGCGAGGGGTGCATCTGACGAGTTATGTGGCCTTCTGGTTGACGAGCCTGCATAGCACGTTTGCCGGAACCGACCGAACACAACCGCTGTATCTGGCGACATCCACCCTGTCGGTGGCTGCGGTCATGTTCTCGCTGCTGTATCGGATACTCAACGGTCGCCGCAAGAAGCCACGCCCGCCGGAACCCGATCGGGTCGGCACCGCACGACTCGCTCATGCCTGAGCAGGCGAGTGGTGGGCTGGCCGCACGTCTGAAAGATGCGATGCTGTAGTGATGCGGCTGCTTGTTGTCGAGGACGATCCATCGATCAGCGGCCCGCTGCGCACCGGGCTGGTGCGCGAGGGCTTCGAGGTCGAACTTGCAGCGACGGGCCGCGCCGCACTCGACGCGGCACCGGTCGATCTGGTGCTGCTCGACCTCGGTCTGCCCGATCTTGATGGCCAAGCCGTATGTCGAGAGTTGCGGGCTCGCTCGGCGGTACCGATCGTCGTCGTGTCAGCCCGGGGTGAAGAGATCGATCGCGTCACACTCCTCGAACTGGGTGCGGATGACTATGTGGTGAAGCCGTTCGGGTTCCGAGAGTTGGTAGCTCGGATTCGCGCCGTCTTGCGGCGTAGTTCGTCGGTTGACGATGGCGCTCAATCCGACACGATCGCGGTGGGCGATCTCGTTATCGACCGCCGCACACGAGCGGTGGTATTCGGCGGCAAACCGGTCGAACTCGCTCGCCGAGAGTTTGATCTGCTCACGTATCTTGCCGCCGATGCGGGTGCGGTGTTGACCCGCGATCAGATCATGGCCGACGTTTGGGACGAGAACTGGTGGGGTCCGACCAAGACGCTCGACGTGCACGTTGCGTCGTTGCGCAAGAAGCTCGCGCCGGGCCTTATCGACACGGTTCGGGGCGTCGGTTTCGTCATGCCCGTCGATCAGCCGCAGGGATGACTCGCCGGCTGCTGCTGAGCTATCTGAGCCTCACGCTCTTCGTTCTACTTCTTCTCGAGTTGCCGCTCGCTGTCTTTTTTCAGCAGCGTGAGACCGATCGACTCACCGCCGATGTCGAACGCGACGCTGCGGTGATGGCAACAATTTTCGAGGACTCGCTCGAGGCCGGAACGACACCTGACCCGGGCCCCGCAGAGGACTACACGGCCCGCACCGGAGCGCGTGTGGTCGTGGTCGACACCGCAGGGATCTCGCTACTCGACACCGAAGCAGACAGCCGGCGCGACTTCTCGACCCGGCCCGAGTTCGAACAAGCCTTGTCGGGTGTGCGGTCCCAGGGCACCCGCAACTCTGAGACGCTCGGTACCGAACTGTTGTATGTCGCCGTTCCGGTTGCGTCGGGCGGACGGGTGCACGGAGCATTGCGGCTCACATTCGACACCAGCGAAGTACAGCAACGGGTGCGGGCATTCTGGTGGGGGTTGGTCGCCGTCGGCGGCGTGATCCTGGTTGTCGTCGCCGGGTTCGGTTGGGGCCTGTCGCGTTCGATCACCAGTCCCATCCGCAAGCTGCAAGCCAGCGCCGCACGGTTCTCTCGAGGCGACCTCGCACCGGCCGAAGCGCTGGTGAATGCGCCCGTTGAGTTAACGGATCTCGAAGGGTCGATGAACGTGATGGCGGCGCGCCTCGACCGGCTTCTTACCCAGCAGCGGGCGTTCGTTGCCGACGCATCGCATCAGCTGCGAACACCGCTGACCGCACTGCAACTGCGACTCGAGAACCTGCGCAGCGATGTCGACGGCGAACAGCTGCAAGCCGATGTTGATGCAACGATCGGCGAGACCCAGCGGCTGGCTCACCTGGTCACGGACCTGTTGCATTTGGCAAGCGCCGAAAGAATCGCCACGATCGAGAACTGCGATCTGGTGGCTGTGGCCACCGAACGAATCTCGACCTGGACAGAACTTGCGGCGCTGTCCGGCGTGCAGCTTCGTTTGGTCGGAGCGCTCGATGAACCAGCGGTGGCGCGATGTGTTGTCGGCGGCGTCGAGCAGATTCTCGACAACCTGCTATCGAATGCGATCGAGGCATCACCGCCTGACTCGCTGGTTGAGGTCGAAATCGAACGAGGAGCCGAGCGGCACTCGCTCTCGGTCGTCGATCAGGGCCCCGGGCTTTCTGACGAGCAGCGCGAGCTCGCCCTCGAACGATTCTGGCGGGCAGATGTCTCGACACCGGGAACCGGACTCGGACTGGCAATCGTGCGTTCCTTGGCCGAGGCATCGGGCGGCTCGGTGCAGCTGAGCGCAGCAACACCACACGGCATCCGAGCAACGCTTCGGTTCCCCAGCGGCACCGGCCGCGTGTTGCCGACGTCGTAGGTCGTGACTTCCCACCAGAGCGCGCCGCTTTGTGCGACCCAGCAGGCCGCAGCACCGAGGCCAGTTTGAACGAGGGTGCCCTCGGGCAGAATTCGAACGACCTCTTGGGTGCTTCGATACGAGCACTTTCTTCCGCCGCGGTGGGGGGTGCTGTCGGTCGCCGCTGGTGGGTTAACCGCGGCTGCCGCGGGCTCACATCGTAGGCCTCTCACACATCTGGGCTGTACTGAACCGCAGTTGCTCTAGAGAATGGCCATGGCATTGCCGGGGGACCCAAGTGCCCCCGGAACGTTTATAGGTGCGGCGACAAAGAAGAAGGTGTGGCGCTGCCCGCCGCATAGGTTAGCCAGTTCTTCGAAGTCGAACATCTCGCCAAGTGCCATGCCGAGCGTTGGAAGCAGGCGGCGATGCAGCGAGCCGATCGCAGGATCACCTGGCATTACCTCGACTGCCGGGTTGTCGCAACAGATCGCGGCCGGATGAGCGTTCCACAAGAATCGGGCCATGGCTTCGTCGGCCTGCAGGCCGGCAAAGGAAGGAGCGTCGGCGTACGCCACACGTTCGGCCGCATCGAGGCTCAGGTAGCTGCGGCTCCAAGCGGTTCGGAAACAGAGCAGGTCACCAACCTGCAGGGTCGTCCCCTGATGGTCGAGCACGGCCTCTAGGTCGTCAACAGTGATGGCGACAGGAGCCAGGGGATCCAACTGGTCGCCCCGTGACTCGAACCAACTCGCCACGTCGATGAGCACCCCGCGGCCTGCAATCCCGTGATTGACCCATTGCTCTATGCCAAGGCCCATTGGACCATCGGTCGGGTTCTGGGTTCGGCCTCCCCAGAAGCCGTGCTCGCGGCACCGAACATGGCTCAGCGCATCCCATTGCGTTGAACCCTGGGGGTGAAAGTTGTCGAGCCGATCGTCCATCTCATTTCGGCTGAGCGCGAAGATCGTGTGCTCGTACGGTTGACGGCCGAACAGGGGCGGATTCGGCACATTGAGCGGCAGATCGAGCGAGACCCGGTGACCGGTAATGATCTGGGCGGCAGCGGCAGCGGTTCGCTCCGAGGTGATCAGGTTCATTGACCCCAGGACGTCGTCGGGCCCAAAGACGTCCCAAGCGTGCTTCAGGCCGAGATCACCAAGTTCTGGCAGCTCATCGAATTCTGGCAGTTGTTCCACGGTTAGCTCCTCCTGGCCACCTCAGACAGTAGACCTGAACTCATGCTGCGGACGAGTTTGGGACTGCCCCGCAGAGCTTCGCCTTTACGTGCCACGCGGCATAGCAATGGTTCGCTGCACCACCACGCCACGCCGGTTGGTATCAAGCCGCCAAAGTCAGCGACACGCTGTAGTCAGATCTGAGGCACGAGTCGCTTGAGTAGTTCGCGGGTGCGTTCGCGCTCGTCGGGGCCAGAAGTGAACTCTGATGCGGCATAGTCGGTGACGCCCGCGGCGGCCAGGTTGGCGAGCTGATCTTCGACCTCGGCCTCGGTGCCGACAATTGCGAGTTCGCCTGGTTCAGAGACACCCTCACGTTTGAACATGGCTTGATATGACGGCAGCTGGGCGTACATCGCAGCGGTCTCGGTCAGTCGGCTTCGTACTGCAGCAGGATCATTGGTGACACAGATCGGCAGTGTTGCTAGCACACGAGGCGTGCCACGATCGGCCGCAGCAGCAGCCTCGTTGATGGTCGGCACAATGTGATCGCGGATGGTCTTTGGCCCGACCCACGCAAGGCTGGTTCCGCCGGTACGTCCGCCGGCGAGTCGCAGGGTCTGTGGTCCGAGTGCAGCGATCAGGACCTGAACCTGTTTTTCGGCCGGGCGGAAGACAGTGGCGTTACACGACAGCGAGTCGCCGTCGTAGGCGACCTTGCCCGCTTCGAGGAGCGGAACAAGAATTGACAGGTAGTCGCGCAGGTGGAGGATCGGCTTGTCATCGGGAAGGCCGAGTTGCGTCATCATGGCTTGGTGCGAAAGGCCAATGCCAAGTGTGAGCGTGCCCTTCATAGCTGATTGGGCCGTGAGCGTCTGACCGGCCAGCACCATTGGATGGCGGGGATAAGTCGGGATGACGGCGGTGCCCAATTCCATGCCGGTGACCGATTGGCCAACGATGGCCAGCACGGTGAGAGCATCGAGGCCCCCGGTTGGGTGCTCAGCCACCCAGTAGCTGTCGAATCCGTCGGCCTCGGCGACCCGAGCGTGTTCGACGAATGCATCGACAGATGCTTTCGCCACGAGAGCGGTTGCGTTGATTCCTATGCGCATGCGGTGATCGTAGTCAGGGTGCTGCACCCAACTCCAGACGAGCGCATCGCCTACTTGCTCGCTGCGCCCGAGCGCTCACGAATTGGCTGGGCGGCGCTCGGCGTGTAGGAAATAGACATGCGGCTTGGATTGGCGTTGGGGTTCGAAGACTCGCTCGACATGATCGTCGAGCTGGCAGGCACGGGCGAGGAGGCAGGCTTCGATTCGATACATGTGGTCGCAGCGCATCGGTGCCCGCCGCAGCTGTTATTGCGGCCACGACCGCATGCCAGGTCGGCACCTATGTCGTCAATGCCTATGCACGCGAGCCATGGCTGACCGGCATGATCGCCAGAGACCTCGATGAGTTGAGTGGCGGTCGGTTTGTGCTCGGTGTCGGCACGGGCAACAAACACTTCAACGAGTGGTACATGGGCGTCGACATGGTCAAGCCGATCGCCAAGATGCGCGACTACATGACGATCGTGCGAGCAGTCGTGGCCAGTAAACGGGGCGAGCCAGTGCGCTATAGCGGCGATGCCCACAGCATCCGGTGGCGTGCGTCGTATGAACCGCAGCGCCCGACCATGCTCGTCTACCTGTCGGCCTCGGGCCCCAACATGGTCAACCTCGCCGGCGAAGTATCTGATGGGGTCGGCATTGGCATCATGTCTTCGGTCGAGTTCGTGCGTGACATCGTGCGGCCCAACGCCCGAGCGGGCGCGGCTGATGCCGGCCGAGACCCCGACGCCATCGCATTCCCCGTGGCATCGATGCTGAGCGTCAACCAAGACGTCGACACGGCCCGCAATGTGATGAAGCAGAGGATCTGTGAGTTGTTCCATCCCGTGCCGCATCCGTACTACGACTCGCAGCTGCGACAATTGGGGTTCGCCGACTTCGCCGATCAAGCAGCGGTGCTGATGCCCCAAGGCCGCCTTCGCGAAGCTATCGATCTCGTGCCCGACGAGGTCGTCGACACCATGACCATCGCCGGCACCGTCGAGCAGTGCGCTGCCCGCATCGCCGAGTACGAAGGCGTGGCTGACGAGATCATCTTCTTCCGCATTGCGCAGCCGGACGAGCCCGCCGGCATTGCTGCCTACGAGCAACTCTTCGCCCTGGTCTCGAATAGGTAGCTCCTGAGCGGGGTCCGAGCGGGGTCTGTGACTTCGCTCGAACTGGCGTGGCATCGTGAGCGGTATCGACATGGACAGCACCGTCGGTACCGAGCAATCAACCGCCGTCGTCGCTGTCGCCGGCATCGTCGTCAGGTTTCGCGTCGGCACGTCGGCCGTCGGCTTGGTCGATGCCCGAGCCGCCATTGCTGAGCTCGAACGCATCGCACGACAAGTCGGAGGTGAGCAGATCTTCGAGTTGGGCCAGGCCGCCGTCTCGGCCCTCGATCAGCAATTGCTCGTCGAGGTCGCGCCGCGACGAGCCTGATAGCACCCACCCAAGTGGCGCTTGGAGCCCTGGGTGTGACTCTGGCACGATTCGTATCCAGCGGGTCTGCACCGGGTCGCCGTCGACGTTGGCGATCATGTCGCCGGGAATCAGCGGCGAACCAAAGATGTTGGCTGCCACCTGCTTCGCTTCAGCCTCGCCTGCGCCGAGTGAGCTTCCAGCGGCGATCAATGGCACAAGGGTCTCGAGCGGTCGGCCGGCGCTCGATGGGTTTGCAAAGTCGTACCCATTGTCGATCTGCACGAACACCGGAACCACGCACGGCGTCGATGGGTCGGTGTTGACATCGTCGACGTAGCGCGAGATCTCAGCCCACATCTCGATCAGGGGTGACGCTCCAGAGTTGTCGAGATAGCCGCCATCGACGACGAAGGCCACGTCCTGGTCCGAACCATCATCGGCGCACCGCTCGATCCGACCGGATGGCGTGACGAACGGGAATCGTGCCGACAGCACAGCGGCGACCGAGAGCGGAAGATCCTCGTCGTCGCACAAATAGTCGACGGCGTCGATGGTGGCGCCGAGTGGCCCTGTCCACACCGTGGCGCTGCTGCTCGATCGCGGCGCGCTGTCAGCAGCGACCGGCGGGCGTCGGCAGGTGACTGAGCTCGGTCCATCGTCGGTGTTACGCGAACCATTGTCGAGGACTGACCCGATGAATCGACAGCCGGAATGCACTTCCGTGCCGGTGAGCAGCAGCAATGGGGCGCCGGCACACCAGACATCGCGCACACCAATCTCGACCGACCCGTGACCGCTGATGACATGATCCGGGTCGCACCCTGGTCGATCCATTGACGCTGGTGGGGGAGCATTGGTTGGGTCCCAAGAGAGTTCGAACGAGCGGGCGAGCGCCCCGGCCCGGTCGATCGTACGATCGCCGCCAATGTCCCAGAGAAACAGCGTGCGGACAGAGTCTGAGAAGAGGAACCAGCCGACCGCCGGAGCGAGGTAGTCGTCGTCGAGCCGATTGCGGGTGCCACCGATCTCGCCGGTGGGCGTCGCTTCATTCGTCACGCCCGACAGCCCCGTCACCGCATGGGCGGCGAGACCGACCGAGCCGCCCGACGCTCCACTCATCGCGAACACTGTCTGCTCGCACAGTCCCGCACCCCTGAGCGAATCGGCGATGCTGTCCATCACGCCGCCAGACCAGTAGGCGGCGCGGATGCCGCCGCCGCTTGCTGCGACGAAGACCATCGGCACCACCGCGCCGCCATCCGCTCCATCGACGCATCGCTGCGTCCAGTCGTTGAAGACGCGCTGCGCCGTAGCGTCGATGCGAACGGGTGAGGCCGCTCGGTCCGCGATTGCATCGCCTTGAGACGGTGCCTGATCGCCCGATGCGAGCTCGGTCAACGATGCTCGGTCGGGCGCCACGCGATCGATGTCGTGGTAGCCGCCGGGGTCGATGCGGCCGGCGACGAGGATCCAGACGGCCAACAACAGGTAGAAGGGAATGCGTTTGAAGCCAAGGATCGATAGCGCAGGAAGTACCCCTGTCTGCTCGGTCAGATAGCTGACGATGGTCACGATCACGGCGAGCAACGCGATGAATGCCAACACCAGACCAATCGTTCCCACCCGTTGGGCGCCGCGTATCAACTGGTCGGGCTCTGCGAGTTCCCACACGAGTAGATAGGCGCCGAAGATTGTGGCGAACGCCAGCCGGATGGCGGCGAGGGCCCGCTTCAGGTTCCAGTAGCGAAAGCTCAAAAAGCCGGGACAGTACAGGCCTATGCCGGCCAGGATGAACGCCAGTCCAAGAAAAACCAGTCCTGTGCCACCCGATCGGTAAATGACGGGCCCCGCCCCTGAGCGCACAACTTGGGCGCCGAGCACGATGAACAATGCACTGCCGAGAATCCGTGTGATGAGGTGACTCAGCTCATGGGCCTGCTTTTTGGCGTCGATCGATTCGCTGTAGCGGAACATGCTGCGCAGGCCTTCCAGCGTGACCACCGCCGCGGTTGTGATCAGCAGCCAGCGAACCGCCGGGCGCCCAGCCGTTGTGTGCAGGATGATGGCGGTGATCACGAGGACAGCTGCCGGACCAGCGATCCGCCAAAACGGGTTCAACCGTGCGAACAATCGGGGGAGTGTCCCCTGTGGCGCGTCTTGTTCGACGGCGGGAGGCTCAACGGTGCGGTTGCGCAGCGCAGCGCGGAGCCGGCCTCGGAAGCCGGAGTCGTTGGCCTCGCGTGGCCGAAGCGGCCCGCTCAGAACCTCGAGGAGAAAATAGATCGCGACGCCGATGAATAGTCCCACGGCTTCGAGCAAGAACCCCAAGACGAACGCGAGAGCCAAGACGCCGACTCCATAGCCCCATCTTCTCTGGTGCTCCATCTGCTGCCCGGCGCCGTCCGCACGTTGTTGGTGGGCAGCGTCTTCGCCTTTGGCCTGATCTTCTCCTTTGGTCTGACCTTCGCGGGGCATGGGAGGTTTGCGAAACGTTTGCTGGAGGACGAAATCGCCAAGAAATCGCACGGCGGCGAAGGCGGCGAGGGCGAGCACAGTCGTCCAAACGATCTGTGGCCAATCGAGTGCAAAACTGTCAGGTCCGGTTTGCCAGTTGCGGATCGCGTCGTATATCTGACCGTTGCGCAGCGCCAGCCCAAACACGGCGACAAGGGCGATGTGGGCTCGCAGCGTTCGTAGCGCAGTCCCGAGGTCCCCGGTGCCGCGCTTAGTCCAAACCAGGTGGCCGGCCGCAATCAGCATGGCAGCGGCGAGCGCTGCCAATGTGACCGTCTTACCCGTCGTCGCAAGGCCCCGCACGAGGGCGAGTACTTTGGCCGTTGTGCCGAGTTGATTTGCTGTTTCGCCCACAGCGGCCAGCCGCACGGCGCCAACGCCTAGAGTATTCTCTGCAATGTCGAGCACAGCAATCGTGGGAGCAGCGAAGTGTGCAACTTTGAGCATCGCGCCCAGTTCTCCAGCTGGTTCCCGATGCAGTTCGCCGACTCGTCGGGTCAACCACGAAACTGCGCCGAGCAGCAACGCTGCGAGCACCACCGTTGTCAACGAGTCGATGATCGCATGCCAGGCAACAGCCTCGCTGGGCTTGGGAACGTGCGCAGCGCCGCCCCCGACGAATGCTGTGGGGTTGTCTGCCTCATAGTCAGTCCATGTGCTCCAGGTCTCTTGCAGTTGGTCGGGCGCCGCCCAGGGACGAAAGACCGACGAGGTCGAGGTGAAGCCGCGTTGTTCACGTCCCGAAGGCGTCATTGCGGCGAGCGCGGTGTCCAACTCGAGGACAAACGCGCGTCCCGCCAACCACAACCCGGTGAGCAACAGGTACACCGGCACGACATGCGCTTGCAGCCAATGCCGCGGCGCAGACGGTTTGGGTTCAGGGAGCAGCCAAACCGTGCACCACGTCAACAACGGGGCCACGACGACCATCAATGCCGCAGCGAGCAGTGCCAGCCCAAAGGTCGTCAACCGATGATCAAGGGCCAGCGATGTGCCAACCGCTGCGAGCAGACCGGCAATCGTCGATGCGAGGAACGCGTCGCGTGCCCGTTGTCGAGCGTCATCTTTGGAGATTTGGCGCAGCGGCAGTCGGTCGAGGACCGATGCCCAGGCGCTGTGGTGCAGCGATCGGGGTAGCCAGTTCTCGTTCTGAACCCATGATCGAGCAGCAACGATGA
>JBDNHG010000022.1:0-6216 GCA_041688925.1 Acidimicrobiales bacterium
GGTTCCAGGGCCACAGCGTGATGCAGCGAGACCATGGGCGTGACGGCCTCGACGAAGCCCTTGCAACGTCCTATGACCTCACCGTGCTCGATGTGATGCTTCCTGGTCTGGATGGATGGGTTCGAGATCTGTCGCCAGATACGCGAGGCCGAATGCACGACGTCGGTGCTGTTCCTCACGGCGCGGGGCGACGCCGACGACCGAGTACAAGGATTTCTGACCGGTGGCGACGACTACCTGACCAAGCCGTTCAGCGTCGACGAACTCGTCCTTCGTGTTGCCGCGATATTGCGCCGCAGCGGGATGAGTGCGCCTGGCGGTGTCATCACCTTTCACGACCTGACGTTCGATACCGCTGGTCAAGAGGTCCGGCGAGCTGGGCAGCGCATCGAGTTGTCTCCGACGGAGCTACGGCTACTCGACTATCTGCTGACCAACGCCAACACCGTGGTCTCGAAAGCACAGATTCTCATCAACGTCTGGGGATATGACCATGACGGCAGCGAGAACGTCGTCGAGTTGTACATCGGCTACCTGCGCCGAAAGATCGATGATGGTCGAACCCCGCTGATTCACACCAGACGCGGCGCCGGGTACGTGCTGCGGGCCGATCGACCGTGAAGCGGCCTCCACTGCGATGGCTGCTGCTGATTCCCATCGTGGCCACGCTCTCGATCGGCGGACTCGCCCTTGGCATCTACGTCGAACGAAGTGTCGAACTCGATTTGCTCGGCCGGGTCGACGACGAGATCCTGCGGGTTCAGGCAGCTGCCCGGCGTCCTGGCGGCAGGTCCAAACAGCCTTCCTACCGACACCCAGCTAGACGATCTGGCTTCGGCAGTGACTGAGGCGCCAGTCGAGTTCATCATCGATGCTGACGGCAACATTACCGTGGGGTCCGCTGACGCCGCCGTCTTCGACCAAGCGACATTGCTTGACATTGCGGGCACAATCGACATTCGATCGATCGATTCGACACCCCGCTATCGCGTAGCCACCACCGCAACGAGTGGCGGTCAGACAACGGTGGTCGCGCTGTCACTCGAGAGTGCTGATCAGCTGCTCGCCAGTCTGCGCCGCAACATCATCGTGGGTGGTCTGGCCCTGTTCGGCGTACAGGTGCTGGCGATCTGGTTCATCGCTCGAGCGGTAGCAAAGCCCGTCACCAAGATGAGCGACGTAGCGCATCGCATTGCCGGCGGTGACCTCGACGCCAAGGTGGGGCCGCCGAACGGCTCACAGGAAACCGCGGCGTTGGCGTTCGACCTGAGCCAGATGCTTGTGCAGCTCAGGTCGACTATTGCTGAGCGCGAACTGTCAGCGGCCGAGGCGCATCAGGCACGCGACGACATGGAACGTTTCATGGCCGATGCTTCGCACGAACTTCGCACGCCACTCACAGCGCTCAAGGGCTATAGCGATCTGTACTTGGGCGGCATGCTCGACCCCGACGGACTCGACCGAGCGATGCGGCGAATCGGCAGCGAGAGCCAACGGCTGACCGACCTGGTCGTGGGGCTCTTGGACCTCATGAAACAAGATGGTGGTGCACGCATGACCGAGGTCGATATGGCCGACACCATTACGCGTGTCGTCGATGATGTCACTGCGGCATATCCGGACCGGACGATCTCTTGTTCGCCCCACAACGGCACCGCCGCCGTGGTGGTCGGTGATGCACATCGGTTGCACCAGGCGCTGTTGAACCTGGTTGCGAACGCCTGCCAGCACACTCCCCCACAGTCAACAGTCGAGCTGCACCTAGCCATCGATCAGACCGATATCGAGGTTGAGAACGCGGACCAGCTCTTCGTGGCCTTCGCACGCGGTGACGAATCGCGCAGCCGAAAAAGCCATGACGGTGCAGGGCTCGGCCTGGCCCTCGTGCGCCGAATCGCCACACAACACGGCGGAAGTTCGTGGGTCCGAAACACGCCGGGCGGCGGAGCTACCTTCGGGATCACGCTCCCTCGTGGCACTGCCAGCTCTGGTGACGTCGCTACCAGTGGCACTCAGCTTCGTGCCACTGTGGACCCTCCGGGTGCGCTCGGCGGCAAACGCCGCGAGCGCCACGATGCTGTAGAGAAGTAGAACCGAGCGATGCGCCACCTCCTGATCCCCGCCCCTGCCCATGAACGCGTAGCCGAAGCCCTGGCTGAACTCGATCACGAGGTCGAGGTACTGCTTTGGTCTGCCGACGCCATTCGAGATTTGGCCGGAACGATCGTCGTGTCGCCGAAACCCGAGGCGGCGTGGTTGAGCATCGATCTGTTCTTCACCGACGAGATCATGAACTTCGTCGACTGCATTGTTGAGCTCGGCACGGTCCGCTGGGTGCAAGGCCCACTCGCTGGCGTCGACGCACCGCCATTTCGGAAGGTCATCGACGCGGGCATCCGCTTGAGTAACTCCGATGCTCCAAATATCGGCGTCGCCGAATATGTGATGTCTGCCTTGCTCTCGCACCGTCACGGAATTGCCGAGCGGGTCGACAACCAACGGGCAAAGCGGTGGGAACAGAAACCGTGGCCCGAGATCGGCGGCCAACGTTGGATCATTGTTGGCTTCGGTTCGATCGGCCACGAAATTGCCAAACGAGCGCGGCCATTTGGCGTGCACATCGTCGGCGTGCGGCGAACCGTCGCGGATGACGCAGCGGCCGACGAGATGGTCACCATGGACAACCTGCCAGACGCGCTGGGCAGCGGTGATGTGGTGATCCTTGCGTGTCCGCTCACCACCGAAACCCGCGGGCTGGTCGACGCAGATTTTCTTGCAGCGATGCAATCCGATGCGGTGCTCGTCAATGTCTCCCGTGGCGCCGTCATCGACGATGCTGCACTCATCGCAGCGTTGGACGACGGAGAGATCGGTGCGGCGATCCTCGATGTCTTCGATCCTGAGCCCCTGCCTGAACACAGCCCGCTTTGGGAGCATGAAAAGGTGACGGTCACCAGCCATATCGCAGGTGCCGGCCAGGGGTTTCTCAGCCGTAACGATCAGCTCTTCATCGAACAACTCGACGCGTACTTGGCGGCGCGCCCGTTGCGCCGCGAGGTGAAGTGACGTCGCTACGTGTCGAGATCATCGTTCGCTCGTGGTCGGAAGAATGCTGCCAGCGCGTGATACAGCTCGGGCTTGGCTGCCTGTAGGCGTTCAGGAGTACAGAAGAACGCTTCGGTCGCGACCGCAAAGAACTCGGCCCGATTCGTCCACGCGTAGGCGCTCAGTGCGCTGTCTGTCTCTCGACCCTTGGCCCGTTCGTACTCATCGACGAGCACGTGTTCCCAGTCGTTCAGCGCTTCGCCGCGCAGCGGTGGCACGCCATCGGCATCGCCATCGCCCATGTCAATCTTGTGAGCAAACTCGTGGATCACGACATTGCGGCCGTCGTGAGGAGCGAGGCTCTCGCGCTGGGCTGCGTCCCATGACAATGAAACCGGCCCCGAATACGGCGACGCAAGGCCGATGATCGACATCGTTTCGTCCGACACCACCGAGCTGCTCGGGCCACCGCGAAGACCTGTGCTCGTGGTTGTCGTTGGATGCACGATGATCGCTCGCACCTGTTTATAGGCCCACATGTCGAGCCCCATGATCGGAATCGCCGCGTTGGCGGCGATGGTCACGATCATGTCGGCCTCGAGCACGAAACCAGCGGCCGCCTCGAACCGTTTCTCGCTAACGATCGCTGCAGTCAGCGCGAGATACCTCTGGGGATCTGAGTCGAGCAGCGGCCAACCAAGGGCCACGGTCGCGGTGATGATCTCTGCGAGATAATCAGCGTCGAGCGCAGATTCATCCTTTTGCCACGGCCAGCGCATAGACCCTTCCTATCTGACGCTGCTGCGTCCTCAGCACAATGGCAGCGATAGCGGTGGTGGTGGCCGACCGGTGGGCGGTGTTTGCGTGCCGGGAACTCTGGGTAGTGACCAACCGGTTGCACCTAGCCAACCAACCGCTACGAGAGAGGCACCATCATGGGCGACAAGCTCAACGCTGACAAAGTCAAAGGCCGTATCAAACAAGCGGCGGGCGATCTCACCGATAACGACGATCTCAAAGCCGAAGGCGAAGCCGATGAAGCTGTCGGCAAGGCAAAGGGCGTCGTTGACAAGGTCGCCGACAAAGCAGACAAAGCGATTGACAAGCTGACAGGCAAAAAGTAGCGACCGCCCCAATCGCTACACCCAATCCTTAACCAGTTAACCACGACCCTGGTGGGCGTGGCCAACTGGTTATTCGCGTTCGCCGTTGGCCCTTGCAACCGTGGTAGCGGCGGCAAGGAAGATCAGAGCCACAGCTGCGGCGATTGCCACGAGCAGTCCCCCACTCGACATTGGTGTAGCGACGCTCTCTTGTGCGTCCAGCGAATTCGCCACCCTGCGTAGCGCCGGGCTGCGGTCAGCCGATGCCTCGACCTTGACGTTAGATCCGCTGTCGGCGCAGTCGGTGGCTGGCTTGCTCGTCGAGGTCGTTGGCGACTCGTCGATGACGATGCTGGATACGTCGACGCCTTGGCCTGCGCGGTTGCGGCGCCAGCTGTACCACTGGTGCGCTCAACTTCTACTTCGGTGGAACTCGCATGTCGTCGCCTCGGTCCTTGTAGACTTTTGACTACTTGCAACGGCAAGGAAGTTGAGACTGGCGGTCTGTCGCTGAACGCACACTTGCTCGGTGACGTTGTTCGCTGCCGTTGCGTAATCTGGCGACAGAACGCCGTGCCATCTGCGGACTGCGCAGCTCACAGGGTTTACACAGGTTGTGGGGCCGGACTGTGGCCCTATGCACCGAATCACTCCTGGCGTACTTGCCCGAGCCGCACTTGGGTTGGCCGCACTTCTGCTCATTGCCGGCTGCGGGTCGAGCGATGGTGGCGATGCCGACGCGGCGGCTCTAGCTGATGCCACGAACGAGCCGACCGCAACGGTCGCTCAGACCGAGCCAGCGTCAGCGACTGAGTCAGAAACGACCACAGCCGGTACCTCGTCCGACGCCCCGATCAGCTCAGATTCGTGGGACACGACCGCTGGGGTACAAGCCGCGCAGTGGGGCGACAACGTAACGGTCACACTTTCAGATGGCGGCTGGCGCTTCGAGTCGAACGGCATCCCGAACCACGAACTTCCCGACCAATTCCTGGTGCCGCAGACCGGAAGTTTCACACCTCCCGTGACCGTTGACGAGGTGACCGCCACCGATGCCAGCGTGGCTGTCGTCGAATCACCGGTCGACCAGATGATCACCTTGAGCCCCATTTACAGCAGTGACACCACCAAAACCTCGCTCGGCATCATCGGCGTCACGATCAGCGGCGCTCAGCTCTTCAACGACTACGAAGACCAAGACCGCTCGTTCGTCGCGGTAGACGACAACTTCTCGGTCGATGGCATCTTCTTCGTCGACTCGTGCAACGGCCACCCGCTGGCACTGCTGGCCGACGGCACCGGCGGCGGCAATTACCACTACCACGGTGTCCCTTACTGTTTGACCGACATCATCGATGTCGAGGGTGAGCACTCATCGGTGTTGGGATTCCTCGTCGATGGATTCCCGTTTTATGGGCCCCAAGACGCAGGCGGCGTCACGATCACGTCAGATGAACTCGATACCTGTTCGGGTCATGTCGGCGCCACGCCCGAGTTCCCCGATGGCATCTACCACTACCACCTGACCGAGGATCGCTCACCGTATACCGTCGATTGTTACCACGGTCAGGTTGTCGCCAGCGCGTCGGTTTCGGCCGCTCCCGGTGCTGCCGATGGCGCAGGTGCGCCTGACTTCTCTGACTCTGCCGCCACGCTTGGTGTGAGCGCCGAAGACCTCGAGTCCGCCCTGGGCCAGCCCCCTTTCGACCTCGACGCCGCCGCAGCAGCGCTTGGCATCGATGTAGCTGAATTGGAAGCGGCGCTTCCCGCGCCCCCGGGTGGTTGAAACACGTAGCGGCCGGTCGACGGGCCAACAGGCCGTGCCAAGCGATGACGCGCACCGTCGCCTGGCACGGGCGCTTCTGTGGAAGCGTGTCGTTCGGTCTCTACAAGTTGTCGTGACGGTCTCTCTCTTCCTTGGCGTCTGGTTTGTTGCGTTCGGCGGTGGTGACGGCACCGCACCGATCATTCCAGACACCTCCACGCAGTTCTCGCTCGACCTACGGGTCGTGGGCAGCAGCGATCACGACCTCGTCTACGCCGTCGAGCAACGAGCCCGCCCGTATTA
>JBDNHG010000023.1:0-2760 GCA_041688925.1 Acidimicrobiales bacterium
CCGGTGCTGGCGACGCCGAGGGCTGATCCTGTCGGGCTTTCGGCCCCAGACACCCAGATATAGAGACATAGAGTCCTGACGCAGCGTTGCGTCTACATTCGCAGCATGCAACTACGCGGCCGCACCAACGCACTCATCCACTCGCCCATCGGCGAAGCATTCGGTTTGCTGGCGGCACACACCCCAACCCGACCGCTGTTGAACCTCTCACAGGCGGCGCCGAACTTCCCGCCCGCACGGGTCGTAGCCGACCGCATCGCCGCTGTCGCGTACGAAGAGTCGGGGGCACGGTACGTGCCCCAACAAGGCCTCGAGCCGCTGCGCGTGGCCTTGGCGGCCGAACTCACCAACCTCTATCCAGGCCAGGTCGACGCGACCGAGGTGCTAATCACCGCTGGTTGCAACCAGGCGTTCTGTGTCACCGCGTCCGCCTTGACGAAACCCGGCGACAACATGGTCGTGGCGCTCCCCTACTACTTCAACCACGACATGTGGCTCGAGGTCGAAGGAGTCGAACGACGCTACCTTAAACCAAACGATGACATGATTCCGACGGTCAGAGCAGCAGCTGAGCTGATAGATGACAGCACCCGGGCGCTCGTGCTGGTCTCACCCGGCAACCCAAGCGGCGTCACGCTCGATCCCGAGCTGCTCGCCCGCTTCTACGAACTGTGTGTCGACCGCGACATCATGCTGGTGCTCGACGAAACGTATCGCTCCTATCGAGGCACCGATGCGCCGGCACATGATCTCTATTTCCGGCCCGATTGGTCAGATCATCTCGTCACGCTGCACAGCTTTTCGAAGGACCTCGCCATTCCGGGGTACCGGGTGGGTGCCGTCGTTGGTGCGCCCAAGGTACTGGCCGAGGCCATGAAAATCGTCGACTGCGTGGCCATCTGCGCGCCCCGCATCGGCCAAGAAGCGGCGTTGACCGGACTGCTCGAAGCCGGCGAATGGCGGCTCGAGCAAGCCACCCGCATCGGCGAAAGGTACGCACAGTTCGTGGCGGTCATGGCCGGCTCACCTGGCGGATTCGAGCTGGTGAGCAGCGGCGCCTATTTCGGCTGGGTACGCCATCCTCACGCAGACACCCCCACATTGCAGGTGGTCGCCGACCTGCTCTCACACCAAGACACACTGGTCATCCCTGGGACCGCGTTCACCCCGGCCGACGAGCAGATGTTGCGTCTCAGTTTCGCGAATCTGACCGAACCCGAAATCGACGAACTCGCCGTCCGCCTCGGGGAAGCTGGGTAGTACGGCTTTTGCGCTCGTACCGCTGGGAAGTACGGCTTTTGCGCTCGTCCCTCGCCCAAAACCCTGCGTGAGCTAAATCCTCTACGGTCCCGGGGACTGCGTACCGCCGGGAAGTACGGCTTTGTGTAGCTGTCGTCAATTGTCCAGGCGCCAGGCGCATGGACAATTCAGCTCGTTCATTTCCTGGCGGCTTTCGCAGCCTTGACTTGGGCGGGGGTCAGGCGCGGTAGCCGGCTTTGGGGTGGGCTGCGGGGACGGACCAGTCGGCCGGCATGGCCTCAAAGTCGAAGAATGGCGCCTCGTCGCCGTCGGCGACAGCATCCTCGATCTGGTCATAGAACCCCCGCCCCGTCTCTTCGGCAAAGGTAATCGCCACGTCTTCATCGGTTTCGCCGACCTGGGGCCGCTGGCAATACTCGGGGAAGCTGGCTTCGGCGGCATCGCCTTCTTCATAGCCCCGAGCAAACATCTGCTTCAACACACCAAAGCCATCATTGCGTACCAGCACCTCGCCGCGCGGCGTTCCGCCATTGGCCTTGAGATGTGAGACGAACTTGTCGAGATCGTGCGTGTCATACGCAACGTGTTGACACGAATGATCGCCATGGCGCTCGACAAACTTGGTCACCTGCGACTTCTTCGCCCGGTCGATACCTTCGATCAACGCAATGCCGAACTCGCCATAGTCGATGCACCAGATCTTCATCGAAGAATCAGCATCGTCGGGACGCACATCGTCGATGCGATTGATGAGCGTCCCGCCTTCGACTTCGATGTGGAACCACGCCCACTGTTCAATACGGCCCTTGTCGCAGGCGTAAGTGATGTGGTCGACCTTTTTCAGGTGTGACACGGCGCTGTCCTTCATCATCGTCGAGTGCTGGCAGTGCTGATCCACGGGACCAACATGTGTCAAGTGTCGCCCACTACAGGCAAAGAGATTAGACCTTGCGGATAATCAAGATGTTCGTCTGCAATTAGCATCTTTTCGACTATGTTCGTCCTGATGAGTACCCTTGATGACATCGACCGCAAGATGATCGACATTCTGCGTAGCGACGGGCGCAGGACAGCACCGCAGCTCGCTGCCGATATCGGCATTGGTCGAGCAACGGCATACAACCGCCTCGACCGACTCATCGACGAAGAAATCATCACCGGCTTCAGTGCGCGCGTCGACCATCGGGCGACTGGCCAGGCAATCGCTGCACTCGTGCTCATCAACGTCGAACAGGGCCGCTGGCGAGACCTCCATACACAGCTCACACAGCTGCCGAATGTCGATTGGGTCGGTGTAACCGCCGGCCAGTTCGACTACGCCATGATCGTGCGTGCCGACTCGCTCGACCATCTACGTGACGTCGCTCTACAGGAACTTCAACAGACCGAAGGTGTGCGCACCGCACAAACCATTGTTCTGCTCGACGAAGTCGACCGGCGCGACCAGCCCATCTGGGGAAGTCCGCCTTTTTGCTGACGCAAAAACGCTGTCCGAGCTGA
>JBDNHG010000024.1:0-3008 GCA_041688925.1 Acidimicrobiales bacterium
CCGCGATCTTGCCAACGCCGCCATGCAGATGTCGCTCGACGAACGGCGACGGTTCAACTCAGGCGACCTGCTCGACCGCTGCCTCGCCGATTCCAAGGGGCTTCGCGGGTTCACTCAAGACGTGGTGATCCGCATCATGTCCAACACGGTCCGAGCGATCTTTCCCGTGGTGTACATGTTCATGATCGATCCGCTGCTCGCAGTGGTCGTGCTGGTGGTGATCCCCGTGCAATCGGGCGTCAGCGCATAGCTTCAACGGCGCCTGCAACGCCAAACCCACGAAGCGCGTTCGCGCGAAGCCACGCACACCTCGGCGGTCAAAGAGGCAATCGACGGCTGGAACAATGTGGCATCGGTCGGCGGCCAAGAATGGGCTGCCCAAGGAATTCACAACACCGCCGCCGCCGCCGAAGACGCCAAGATCGTCAAGAAACACACCACCGCCAGGATCAGCGCGGTCATCTCGCTGTGCACCGCATTCGGCATCGCTGCCGTCTACGCGATCGGCGGCTGGCGCATCATCACCAGCGGGGCCCTCGACGGCAGCGGCGACGCCGCCGCAGGTGCGCCCACGCTGGGCTCGCTCACCGCGTTTGTCGGCGTCGCCAAGAAGACCTACGCCCCTTTCCAGGCCTACACCAAGATCGTCAGCAACTATCGCACCGGTCTCGTCAACCTCGAGCGCATCGCCGATGTACTCGACGCACCGATGATCGAC
This sequence comes from Acidimicrobiales bacterium, assembly GCA_041688925.1. Lineage (GTDB taxonomy): Bacteria > Actinomycetota > Acidimicrobiia > Acidimicrobiales > UBA10347 > UBA10347. The sequence continues at coordinate 719 of JBDNHG010000024.1, forward strand.
CCGCGAGACGACGGGCCCGATCTGAAAGTCACCGAAGGCACGATCACCCTCGACGACGTCAGTTTCACCTACAACGAAGGTGATTCGCCGACGCTGCGCGCTCTCACCGGATCAATTCCGGGTCGCTCGCTCACCGTGATCACCGGCTCAAGTGGGGCCGGCAAGACCACGCTCTTGCGGCTTCTTCTCGGGCTCGATGTTCCCGGAACAGGAACCGCCTCGATCGACGGCCAAGATATCAATATCGCGAAGTTCTCGAGCGTGCAGCGGGCCATTGCGTTGGTGCCGCAAGAGCCCGTGTTGTTCACCGGCACTCTGAGCGAGAATCTCCTCCTTGGCCTCGAAGACACCACGACGCAAGAGCTGCTCGAAGCATGTGACCGTGCCGGCCTGCTCGACATGGTTCGTCAGCTTCCCAAGGGCCTCGACACCCCTGTCGGCAGTGGCAAACACATGCTCTCGGGTGGCCAGCTTCGCCGTCTGGCAATTGCACGGGCGCTTCTGCGTCGACCAGCGGTACTGCTGCTCGATGAGCCCACGACCGGGCTCGACGTCCAGAACAGCACGCTCGTGCTGAACACCTTGCGCCGCATCAGCGACCGCACCACCGTTGTCATGGTGAGCCACCGCAGCGAACCGCTCAAGGCTTCGGATCACCACATGATCTTGCAAGACGGAGGCTGGACCAGCAGCGTCGATCATCTCACAGCCGATCATCAGGCACCAGCGGCTGGCGGTGACGCCGATGCGCTCGTGACAAACGAGCTGAGCGTGACGGCGGCCAACGGCTCGCACCAATACGTAGCGACACCCAACGGCGCCAAAGCCAACGGTCACACCGCGAATGGTCAGCCGGTTCCACAAAGCGTCATGGCTGCCGGCACCGCCGATGAGCTTCTGCGCCATCACGACGTCGACCAGCAGGTGCTCGCCCTGTCGGCGATGGGACGACCGATCGTGCTCACCGATCTCGAAAGCGAACGGGCACAGACCCGCATCATGATGATCAGCGGACACCGCACTGCATTGCGGCCCATCACTGGCATTGCACCTGCGGTATTTGCCAACGTCATCGCCGACGACCATGCAGTTGTTGCGCTGGCCAGCATCGAGGACGTCAACCCAGACGGGGCGTTCTCACCGCGGCGTGAAACAGTGCTGGGCGTCGACATCGAGACCGACCATCACCAAGCAACCGCTGCCGAGACCCGCACCCTGCACTCGGCATTGACACGATGGCGAACCGATGTACTGATCGACGTAGCGACCCGGGTGAGCGATGTCGAAAGCCCCCATCACGTCGAACTCGCCGTGCGGTTCAAACCCGATGCCGACGGCAATCCCCCACCCGACCTGACCGCGTTCGCCCATGAGATCCGCTCACGCCTTGATCAGTCGCCCTATTCGTTCCGCGTGAAGTTGCTGGGCTGCCTCCCCGGCTCGATGACTGACGCGCTGGCGCTCACGGTCGTCGAAATCACCGCGCACAATGCAACGCATGCCGAAGTCGTGCAGGCCATGATCGAGGCGACGGTCGCGACATACCGAGCAGCCGACAAGCGCACACAACTCACACAGCTCACCACTGCATGAATCACTACTGCGTGAACTCTGTCGCGGCGGTTCAGCTCGCTGCCCCGTGGCGTCCAGCGCCATCACGGAACCGTGCTGCGCCTTCGACGGTTTCACCGGAGCGCACCGTTTCGAGGCCCAGCTCTATTTCGTTCGACAATGCCTGGGCACCATCGAGCGACCATTGTTCGATTGCCGAGCGGCGATCGCTGCGCAGGCAATTCTGCGGAAGCTCTGCGAGCTGCGACGCCAGCTGAATCGCTGCGATCAACGCCTGACCGGCGGGAACCACGCGGTTGGCCAGTCCCATGCTGAGCGCCTCGTCGGCATCCACTTCGCGCCCGGTCAAGATGAGATCCATCGCATGCGACTGCCCGATGAGACGCGGCAGGCGGATCGTTCCTCCGTCGACCAACGGCACACCCCAGCGGCGACAGAATACGCCGAACGAAGCCGTTGCCGCTGCGACCCGCAGATCACACCACACCGCAAGTTCGAGCCCCCCAGCGACTGCATATCCCTCAACGGCAGCGATGACCGGCTTGCTCAACTGCATGCGAGTCGGCCCCATAGGACCAAGCGAACCAATGATGGTTTCGGCCGAATCGCCGTTTATACGGTTGCCCCGGCCATCGGCCACTGCCTTGAGGTCGGCACCGGCACAGAACATCGCATCGGCCCCGGTCAGCACGGCAACGCGCTGGTCCTCATCCGCGTC
>JBDNHG010000025.1:0-4604 GCA_041688925.1 Acidimicrobiales bacterium
GAACTTCACCGGCGAATTCTTCACCGTAACCACCACGTTCAACGGCGGCAGATGGGACATCAACGATCTTCGATCGCTTGACCCCGGCGACGACCTCAACGATGCCATCAGCTCGCTCCAGATCCCTGCTGGGCTCACCGTGCGGGCCTGTCAACATGGTGGGTTCAACGGTGAATGCACCCTGCTTACCGGCGATGTGCCCTCGCTCCTTGGCCTGACTACCGAGAATCCACCAGCGACGTTCAACTTCAACGATCAGATCTCCTCGCTGCAAATCAGCGAGACGCCCTAGCGCTGCCACAAGATCTTTGCTTAGGCCATTCGGCCCAGGTCGCGAACCGCTTTATGACCACCCTCTGCGGCGGTAGCGTACGTTTGAGAGGGATACTGCAATTGAGATAGGTCCGACGAGCAGTGAGGAACAGGCAGTGACTGAGGTTCTGGGACGAGAGTTCGCCCCAAACCCATCACTTGGCCAGCCAGATGGCCAAGTCCCCGCCGAGACAGCTGCCGCGCTCCGATGGCTACGTGCTGGTCTGAGTGAAGAGACGATGCGGCTCGAGTTGCCTCCTGACATTCGTTCGACGATCTCACCAATCATCACCGCACTACGATGGGGTGCACTTCTCTACGGCATGGTCTCCGCCAGCACCGAGGCGAACGCCGGCGAAATCAGCGTTGTCGCAACCTTGGCCATCGCGCTGTACCTGACCGTTTGGCGCACCTTCCGGCCCCTTCGGCTGGCGTGGCAAGAACTCACCGACCGCATCCTGCCTATCCTTGACGGTGTCGTCATCGGCGCAGCGGTAGGCGCAAGCGGCGGATTCGACAGCCCGTTCATCTACTGCCTTCTGGTTGCGGTAGCTGTCTCTGCATTCGGCTGGGGGCTACGCAGCGGAGCACTCACCGTGGTTGCTGCCCTGCTGGCGATGGGTGTTGTTTCGGTCGCAACCGGCAGCCCGCTCAACATCAACGACGTCGGTGGTATCGCCTTCTTGATCGTTCTGTTCGGCACATCCGCCCTCGTCGCCCTGCTACGAGACAACCTGATCTCGCGCCAGTCCGAACGGGTCGCCATGACGGGCCGACTGAACATGCTCACCGAGACCAACGAGATGCTCGGCATCTTGAACCAGGTGGCGCGCACCCTGCCCGAGTCCATGGACATGACCGAGGCGGTCAATGCAACACAGCGCGAGCTGGCCGCGCAGTTCCGGGCCTCGACCATCGGGCTCGTCGTCCGTGATGAAGCGACCCAAGCCTGGTTGCCAATGATCGCCGAGGGTTGCCATTTCTTCGAGTCGACGCCGACCAAGGAACTGCCGTGGCCGATGCAGATAGCGCTGCTCGAAATGACTACCACCGTAAACACCGATACTGATGGTGTCTTCGTGAACCCCGGATCGACGTCGGGCATGTACACAGCCCTGCGCACCCGCGGCAAGGTCATTGGTGTGCTCGCCGTCGAGAACACTCGCCTCGACGACTATGACGAACGCGAGGTCCGCATCCTCGACGGCCTGTCGAGCGCCCTGGCGCTCACGATCGACAACGTGCGCTCGTTCGGCCGTCTTCGCACTATCGGCGCCGACCAGGAGCGCACCCGCATCGCTCGTGATCTACACGACCGCCTGGGGCAATGGCTGACGTACATCAGCATGGAACTCGAACACATCATTGGCGAAGTACCCGAGTCGAACTCGCTTCAGGCGCTGCATGGCACAGTGCAAACAGCGATCGAAGAACTACGCGAGACATTGCGCCAATTGCGCACCAAGGTCAGCGACGCCGAGTCGCTTGCGATGGTCGGCAAGGCAATGACTGAGCGCTTCACCCAGCGCACCGGCATCGCTACCAGCTTCAACATCACCAACCCAGGCGAGTCGCTTCGGGTGAACGTCGAGAACGAGCTGTTGCGCATCCTGCAAGAGTCGCTCAACAACGTCGAGAAGCACGCAAAACCAAACCAGGTCGACATCACGTACACCGTTTCCGACGGTCGCGGTGAATTGCTCATCGCTGATGACGGCAAGGGTTTCGATACCGGTGGAGCCATCCGCGATACTTCCTATGGTCTTATGGGAATGCGAGAGCGAGCCGACGTCATCGGTGCCACACTGCAAATCGAAAGCAAACGTGGCGCCGGCACGACGATCAAGGTCCGCGCAACCAACGAACTGAGTGTGTGATGGCTATTCGAATCCTGCTTGCCGACGATCACCAAATCCTTCGCGAGGGCATTCGGCGCGGATTTGAAGCAGCTGGTCACGAGATAGTCGGCGAGGCCGCAAATGGCGCCGAGGCAGTCGAGTTGGCTCTCGAACTCAAGCCCGAGATCATCCTGATGGACCTGTCGATGCCGGTGATGGACGGCGTTACGGCGACACAGCAAGTATGCGCACAACTGCCCGATACCCAGGTAGTCGTGCTGACGATGCACGACGATGTAGCGAAGACTCGCCAGGCGCTCGACGCCGGAGCAAACGGCTATCTGTCCAAGGGTTCGTCGTTCTCTGAAGTACTGGCCACAGTCGAAGCCGTAGCAGCCGGCGAAACCGGCCTCTCACCCGAACTCGCCATTTCGATGTTGCGGGCCGCTCAAGATGCCACCCCAGGCCCCGACGGGCCCTTGCTCAGCGAGCGCCAGGTCGAGATCTTGCAGGCGATCGCCGACGGCGAGACCGCCAAGCAAGTTGCACGTTCGCTCGGCATCGCACAGAAGACTGTTCACAACCACCTCAACGCCATCTACCGCCGACTCGACACGCAAAGCCTGACCCATGCGGTGCTGAGCGCGGTGCGACTCGGGATCATCAGCCTCGAGTAACCCTCGACATGGCGGTCGATCTCTCGAAGAACGTCTTCGAATTGTTCTCGGGAAAGAAACGTACGCGCCTCGGGCCGACATTGGCGATTGCCCTATTGGTCACCGCGTTGGTGTCTGTGCCGCTGATCTTCCGGTCGGTCGACGCACGCAACAATCCTGTCGAACCCGAGATCGTGCTCGCGCCCGCAGACACCCAACTGATCGTCGTCGATACCGCCGATGATGACCCAGCACCGCTCGACTTGTCGACCGTTGATGGGCCGATCCTGATCTCGCTTCGCGTCGACGATGCCACCGCGGTCTCGTTCCGGCTCTTTGCTGCCGGCGCCGATCAGTCAATCGTCGATTCACAAGACCTCGTCGGACCCCAGTTCGACATGATCGTGAGCGAGGCAGGTGGCGGCAGCCCATTCGATTCGACCCTGCTGCAAGACGGCTCGTACGAACTGTTCGTCACGATTCGCACCCCGGTCGAAGATCGCCGAGCCGCGGTCAGCTTCGATGTCTCGAACTCATGACCTCCACGCCTCGTCCATGCTTGGCATGGCACGAGACCTCGGAATCTCGGACTTCGCCATGGACCTCTGGCGTGCACGGCCAGCCCAGAAACGTCGTGCTGATTCACATGGCGTTCCGGCTGCGCCGCCCAACGCTCTCGCCAATGGGGTATTTTCCCACCAGATTCCTTCGCTTCTGGCCCGATACTTAAAGGTTCCCCGATATCGGCAGGTGTGCCATGGCTGAGACGAAGACAACGCGCAAGCGTCGCCTTCTCGCGGTCCTGCTCACCATTTTCAGTATCGATCGGATTGTAGCGATCGTCGTCGCTGTTTCGCTCACCACAGCGGTTTCGACGCCGCTGGCGATCACCGCGGTACAAGCCCAACGCGAGGCCGAACGGGTTGCGACGCTTCCCGACAGCGTCGAGACATCGTTCGGCAGCCTGTTACTTGACGATGAACGCTTCCCTGACGTGCCAGCGCCCGAGGAGGTGCCAGGCGGATCGACGGTAGAGATAGCGCTCGATGCGCCAGGCGTCGACGGGGGCGCCTCCGGTGACGGCAATGGGCCATCGTTGGATCCAGGAGCGGGCGGTGTCGCCGACCCGTCGAGCACGGCGGGTGGCACCAACGACACCCCCGATGGTGGCAACGCTGACGATGAAGAACCAGCCGAGGTTGAGGACAGTGACGGCGACGAGCCAGCACCGAACGAGACGCCTGACCGCGGCGGTCGCGATGGCGATGCGGATGCCACCGAGCCTCAATCATCGCCCGACGATGACAACGATCAGGGCGACGGCGATGAGCCTGCGCCACCACCGACGGCGACGCCTGTCATCGGCACCTTCGGCAGCACGCCGACATCTGTGCCCACCGCAACCTCGACCAGTCCCGTAGATCCAACGGCGACACCAACGACGGTTGCACCCACCGCAACATCGACTCCAGGTGCTCGGCCGACGCTGACATCTGTGCCAACCGCGACCACAACGCCGACCTCCACGGCCACACCAACAGCTGCCCCGTTGGCAACAGCGACGGCGACCCCTGTGCCCGCTGCGACAGCGACTGCTGAACCAGCCGCCACTGCAACGGTCACGCCTACGCCGACGAACATTCCTGGCACGACCCCAACACCAACGCCAAGAAACGTTCCCGGCACCACGCCGACAGCTACAGCTACGTCAGCACCGACCACAACACCTGTACCAAGCGCCACGGCCACGCCAATCCCAACAGCGACCGCAACCAGCACACCCGTACCGACAGCAACC
>JBDNHG010000026.1:0-5299 GCA_041688925.1 Acidimicrobiales bacterium
GTCGATGATGATCTTTCGCATCGCCCCACCGTAGAGCGCCTCAGTTGGCCGCCGTTACCAATAGTGACGTGCCCTGGGGACGTCGCTATTCGAAGCCATAGCCAAGACCTCAGATCGATTCGGTCGCCGCCTCGATGACAACCGGGTCGGCACACCCTTTTGCGAAACCTGCGATTCGCCGATCGATGTCACGACCCAACAGCCGAAGTCCCAGCCGATCAGCAACCGGGGCCAGGACCTTGGGCCGGATCGTGAACGTGTAACGCCACGTTGCCTCGGTGCCACTGTCCACAGGACGGAAGCTCCAACCGCCCGCGAACTTCGAGAAGAACCACGGCCCCTCAGTCATCTTCATGTCGACCTGAGTAGGCGGACGGAAGCTCGTGTACTGCGAGACCATGCGGAGGCGGTGGCGAGACCTGGTCTTGGTTCGCACTCCCCTGCCTGGCGCCGACGCACCGTCGAGCAACCGCTGCTCTGCTACGAACGGATCCCAGCGGTAGCGGATCTCACCTGTCGTCTGCGAAACGGCAAACGCAACCTCGATCGATACCGGCACAACAACAGACGACTCGACCCGAGGCACGCCACCGACCGTATCCAATTGCTACGTCCCCACGGATTGTGCACGCAGCGAATTGTCCTAGCGCCAGGCGCCTGGACAATTCGCACGCCGAGACTGTCGTACCGCGTGCGTAGGTTCGTGGTCATGGGTTCACGTCCAGCTCGAATCAACTTCGCCCACGCTTACCAGCATGTGACCAGTCGCGGTACTGATCAGTGGATCATCTTCCACGACGACCGGGACCGAGACAAGTTCATGCACATCCTTGCGCGCGTCTGTCGACGCTACGGGGTAGAGGTTGTTGCCTTTTGCCTCATGGGTAATCACTTTCACCTGGTGATCTATGTTCCCCAGGCCAATCTGTCCGATGCCATGCGAGACCTCAAGAGCGCGTACGGCACATACCACAACGAACGACACCGCCGGACTGGGCCGGTGCACGGCGCACGCTTCTATTCGAAGGTAATCCGAGACGATAAGCAACTGCTCAACGTGGTGCGGTACGTGCATCGCAACGCCCTTGACCTTGATCCGGCCATCTCTCTCGCCGAGTACCAATGGTCGAGCCACGGCATCTACCTCGGGCTGCGAGCGGCACCTGCCTGGTTCCAACCACGCATCGCCCAGGAAATGTTCGGTGCCAGCTACCAGCAAGCCGTCGAGGCGCCACGAGCCCACGACAAGGTCCAAAATCGGCCCGGTCGAATTGTCCAGGCGCCTGGCGCCTGGACAATTCAGTCGACCCCATCGCTGGCAGAAATCGTTGTGGCTGTCGCTCATTGCGCGAGCTGCAGCGTCGATGACGTTCGGCCGCGAGCGCACAACGGCTACGTCGGCATCGCTGCTCTTCTCGCTGTTGAGCTGAGCAGCTACACGACAGCCGAGATCGCCGAGCCGCTCGGGTTCAAGACGGCCGGAGCCGTGTACAAACAGCTGCAGCGGACACGCAAGCGGCTACCGGCGAGCGCCAGCGCTGCCGAGCTCTATCGCCAAGCAGGGCACCTTTTGCGCCATCGCCAGGCGGCGTAATCCAATTGTCCTGGCGCCTGGCGCCAGGACAATTCAGTCGGCGAGGTAGGTGGGGGCGGTGGGTTTTAGCGGGCGGGCGTACCAGAGGGGGCGGCGCAGGTTGTTTGGGCCGGGGCCGGGGCGGGTCTTGGCCAGCCATTCGAGATAGGCCTCGCGCGATTTGTTGGTGTCAACCACGACGTCGCCGTATTGATCGCTCTTTTCGGCCGGGGTGACCCTCACTCGCTGATGCCAACACTGCATGCCCGAAATCGGATCGGGCTGCACAGAAAACGTCAAGTTCTGGTGCACGCCCGTGTCGTTCCACCAGATGCGTTCGGTGTCGGCATCCTTGCTCTTCCACTTGCGGATGCCATCGCTTCGGTTCAGCTTCCATCCCCCCTGGCCATCGTCAGCGATCGTCGCCTTGCCGTTCGCCCACGACCGGGCTTTGTCTTCCTCGACACGCCACCGACCCATGTGGTGCGATGCAGCAACGATGCCGGGCCGTATGCCTTCGGTACGCCACGCCTGAATCACGAAGTGACCGATGCGCGTCGTGATGCGGACCAGGCCGTTCTCGTCGATGTCGAGCTTCTCGGCATCTTCAGGATGGATCCACAGTGGATGGCGGTGCGAGATCTCGCTGAGCCATTTGCTGTTCGATGAGCGGGTGTGAACCAGCGTTGGAATGCGGAACGTCGGCAACAGAATGCGTTCGTTGCCGGCGAGGTCCATGTCTTGATGGTGCACGTGCGACGGAATCCACTTGGGCGTGGCGTATTCGGGCCAGCCCCACTCTTTGAGCGTCGTCGAATACAGCTCGAGCTTCTTCGACGGGGTGTCGAACCCCTGCTTGATCTCGCCGTCAATCTCGATCGCAGGCGAGCCATCACCCAGCGACTCCAACACGACATCGGCGAGCGTGTCGGGCGATCCGTCCCAGGTGCCCGGTGTGCCAGGTTTGCGGTACACGCCCGACGCGTCCTTGGTCGAACCTTCGACCGCCGCAGCATCAACCGGTCGCTCGTACGGCGTTGTTTGGTCGCCCTCGATTGCATACGCGCCACGGTTGCGCATGTACTCGAGCGGTGACTCACCCGCCGCTGCTGCGGCCTCGGCGAGCCCGGGCACCGAGTCGCGGAACATCGTCTCGTAGTATTCATCGACGCCGATCGGCTTGCCCGGGTGCGCCTCGCTCTCGAACCATTTGCGGATGCCCATCGAACCGTCGGGATCGATACGCCACGACAGGTCGATCCAGAACTCGTTCTCTTCCCACACCTCACCGGGGTTGTACTCGTGGGTGCGCGACTCAGGCGTCACCATGTCGCCCCGGCCTCGCCCCGCCTCGATCTCGGCATAACGGCGGAACACCGGCTGACGGAACGCTATCCAGCGACCCGAATGGGTCTCATAGCTGACGACGTCGTGGCGTTCCGCTCCAACACCCATCGGCAGTACATAGTCGGCGAACCATGCGGTCTCACTCCAGGTCGGCGTCAGCGCGACATGGCAGTTGACCATCGATTCGTCTTTGAGCGCTTCCATCCAGGTGAACCCATCAGGGTTCGTCCAGATCGGGTTGTACACCCGCGAGAAATACGTGTCGAGCTTGCCCCGACCTTCCTTGAGGAAGTGAGGCAACAGGATCGACATCTCGTGATAGCTGAGCGGATATTCCGCGGGCCACTCGAGATGGTTCCAGCGGGTGTTCTTCGGCGAACCAATCGGTGCTTTAGGAGAAAACTTGTTCCAGCCATTGCCGCTGGTTCCGCCGACGGTCGCGACCGAACCGGTCATGACCGCGATAAAGAACAAGCACCGGGCCACCTGCCAGCCGCCGTAGTTTCCAGCGCCGGCCGCCCGCCAGTTGTGCGAGGCGAACTTGGTCGGATGGGCACCGATGATCTCGGCGATCTCACGTATCTTGGCTGCGTCGATGCCGGTGATACCTTCGGCCCGCTCAGGCGTGTATTCGGCGTAGTGCTGCTTGAGTGCTTCCTCGACAGAGTCCCATTCTTGGGCCATGTCGGGGAACTCTTCGGCCAGGAACGTCTCCCAGTTCACCCACCGTTTGACGAAGTCACGGTTCCACGTGTCGTTCTCGAGCATCTCGTGAATGATCGCCAGGCACAAGAATGGTTCGGTTCCGGGCCACGTCGGAAGCCAGTGATCGGCCTTTGAACCTGTGTTCGACAGCCGCGGGTCACACACGATGACCGTGGCACCCTTTTGTTGGGCCTCGATGATGCGCTGTGCGTGCGGGTTGAAATAGTGGCCAGACTCGAGATGAGCCGAGATCAGGAAGATGACTTCGGCGTTCGCGTAATCGGCCGACGGGCGATCATGGCCCATCCACGACTGGTAGCCAATGCGGGCGTTCGACGAACAGATATTGGTATGGCTGTTGTGGCCATCGACACCCCACGCTTGCAGCACACGGTTGGTGTAGTTGGTTTCGCCGGGGCGGCCAACGTGGTACATGACCTCGTTGTGGCGGTCCTCTTCGAACGCTGTGCGCAACCGACCACCAATCTCGTCGAGCGCCTGATCCCAGCTGACTCGTTCCCATTCACCGCTGCCACGTTCGCCGACCCGTTTCATCGGATACATGACCCGCTCGGGGTCATAGACCTGATTCAGCGTGGCCGGACCCTTTGCGCAATTGCGGCCCCGGCTGGCCGGGTGCTCGGGGTTGCCCTCGATCTTGTCGATCTCGCCAGTGTCTTGATTGAAGTAACACAGCAGGCCGCATCCGGCCTCGCAGTTGAAACACGACGTAGGCACCAGCGTGTAGTTCTTCTCGACCTTTTCAGGCCACGCCTTGGCATCGAGTTCGGCCCAATCGTGCCACTGCTCGAACGGCGGATATTTATTGAGATCAGTCATTGCTGTTTCCTTCGCACTCACAACGTCGCTGCGCTTGGGCTGCTCTGCGGATTCCTTCGCACTCACAACGTCGCTGCGCTGTGCTCCTCGCAATCGCGGCTTCGCTTCGCTCGGGCCACTCTGCGGAGTGTCGTTGGTGGGCAGATTTGCGGCTTTCCGGTGTCCTCACGACAGTGGCACTGACTGGCCGGCGCGGACGAAGGCGTCTTCGTAGGCGAACATGCCTGCCAGCGCGAGCACGCCGGCGATCGCCAGCAGCCCCGGCGACGTGATATCGCCGGCTGCAGCGACGATCGCTATCGCGAGCGGAAGTACGAGGCCGACCAGTACCCCGCCTGCCCAGAACTGAGTGCGGTAGCGGCCGGCCGTCATCTCGTGCACCGCCAGTTCGACATGGCGACTGCCCTTGGACGTTATCTCCATGGCGACGAGTGCTGCGGTTGCAGCGATGCCGCCGATCAGCACCCAACGGATCGCAGCAACCTCGGGAACCTCGATGAACAGATCGAGGATCGCGTACGTAGCGCCACCGGCCGTCACCGCTTGAGCGAGCAGCGTCGGCAGCAACAACGGCGTCTGCCACAGGTCTCGGCCTTCGCACTGGCCGAAGAGGAACGCCGTATAACCCGCAGTTCCCATGGCCCCGAGCACGGCAGGGATGGCGAGCAACTTCAGCAGTCCGGTTGCGCCGGCAAGCCCGCCGATGAACCACAGCCCGCACACGACTGCAAAAACCATGAGGATATAGGCGCCCTTGACCAGCCATGATTCCCAACTGCCACGGGTAATCAGGTAGTGGAACCTGCCGGGTTGTTTCAGGTCGCTGATCAGCCA
>JBDNHG010000027.1:0-3328 GCA_041688925.1 Acidimicrobiales bacterium
GAACGACAGCGGCGTTTCAGCCGAGACCCTCAGGCCCTTGCCCATGCGATCAACAAGCGTGAACCATCGTGTGTCGGCGTGAGCGCCGTGTTCTTGGGGAACCACAAACGGGTGGTATTGGTCGGCCACCCGGCTCTGCCAGGTTCCCGTCAAGCCTGATGCCTTGCGGTCGGGGTAGGTCTCGTGCGGGCCCAGGCCAAACCAGGCAAGGCGGTCGAAGCGCGGCTCGATTTCGAACCGTGTGCCGACCCGCGGAATGTCGGTCCAGTCGTCGGGAATCTCCACAGTCGATTCGACCACGATGTCATCGGTAGTGACCGTGTAGCGGCTGCTCGTCGTGGCCTCGGCTCCATCGCCGACCACGCGGTGTTCGATGGTGATCACCGTGTCGCCGTCAACGGTCTCGGCTCGTTCGACCTTGGCAAGCGAAAGGAACAACAGGTCGAGGCCCCAGCGGATCCACTGCGGCCGCACGCCCGAAATCTCGCTCATCCAGCCATGACGCACGCCGTCGTTATCGGTCGGCGCTCGCCACAGGCTGGGCGCCATGTTGCTGAGGCCGACATCGATGCCGTCGACCGCCAACGACACAATTCCGGATATATCCCACCGCAGCTCGGTGCCGCCGCAACGAACCGAACCAGCGCCCGTGAGCTCGATCGAGCGAGTCGACACGGCATCGGCGGGGCTCGCCTCGCGTGCGCGCAGCGGAACTTCGTCCCATGCCACCAGATGACCTTGCGCTGCCCACGGACTGTCGGCCCGTTGGCGCCACATCACGTGCACTGTGGCCTCAGCGCTCTTGGCCAGTTTCGTTTTGAACGGAATCGAGACCACAGCCGAATCGCCAGGCTCGACGGTGACATCGAGACTGCCGTCTTCGACGACTTCGCCGTCGATGAGCAGCGACCAACTGGCAGCCAGGTCATCGAGCGAGGCAAAACCGCGGCGATTGGTGACTCGCACTCGCCGACCACGAATAGGCGTCACGGTGACCGGCCGATACGCCCATGCGACCTCGGTCAGCCCCGGGTGCGGTTCGCCGTCGGGCCCGACCAGGCCATTGATGCAGAAGTTCGCGTCGTTGGGAACGTCACCGAAGTGGCCGCCGTATGCCCAGTACTCACGCCCTCGGTCATCGATCTCGTACAGACCCTGGTCGCGCCAGTCCCAGATGAATCCGCCGCCGAGCGCAGGCTCGTCGTGGAACGCCTGCGCATAGTCGGCAACCGAACCATTGGAATTGCCCATTGCGTGGCTGTACTCGCACAGAATCAACGGCCGATCGTCGCCGCCTGTCTCCTCGGCCCATTGCGCCCAAGCCACGACGTTGTCGACGGCCGTGTACATGGGACAGACGACATCGGTAACAAACCGCTCGCGGACGGTCGGTGTTTCGAGCATGCGCTCGCCATCGGCCGAATTGACGTTGAACTGTCGCTGGACCGCGCCCTCGTAGTGCACGGGACGGCTCGGGTCGACCGCGCGTACCCATGCTGCGCTTGCATCGTGCGCTGCACCGTGACCCGACTCGTTGCCGAGCGACCACATGACAACACACGCATGGTTTCGATCGCGCAGCACCATGCGCTTGACCCGATCGACGAAGGCGCCGAGATAACGGGTGTCATCGGCGAGCGACCGCAGCCGAGCATGGCACTCGATGTTCGCCTCGTCGATGACGTACATGCCGAGTTTGTCGCATAGATCGAGCAAGCGGTGGTCGTTGGGATAGTGAGCGCACCGCACGGCGTTAATGTTGTGCCGCTTCATGCTGAGCAAGTCATTGCGCAGATCGTCGAGCGTCTGCACCTTGCCGGTCACCGGGTGATGGTCGTGGCGGTTCACACCGAGCAGCACGACCGGTTTGCCGTTCACCAAGAAACGTCGATCGCGAACCTCGACCCGGCGAAACCCGACGGTTACCGCGGTTGCATGCAGCGTCGACTTGAACGCATCAAGCAGTTCGACGACGACACGGTAGAGCCGAGGTGTTTCGGCACTCCACGGCTCGACGTCGGTGATATCGAGGTCGATGGATGCAACACGACCGTTGTAGGAATACGCGGCTGCGAGCAGTTCGAGCGGCTCGCCCGTCGGCACTGCGGGCACAGCAGCGGTGCCCGACGAGATCTCACAGTCCCCGTCGAACACGGTCGACCGAACCGAGAAAACACCCGCCCCGCAGACGTGGGCATCCAGGTGCAGCGTGCCCGCGCCTGTCTCGGCTTCATAGTCGGCAATCGTGGCGACGTCATCGATGCGGTCCATGGGCCGCGCCTCGAGGAACACGCTGCGGTGCAGGCCCGCGTGCCACCAGTGATCTTGGTCTTCGATCCACGTCGCATCGCTGTAGCGCACGACCATGACATCGATCGAGTTGCGCCCAGCGACGATCGCTTCGCTCACGTCAAACTCAGAGGGCAGCCGGCTGTCTTTGCCCATGCCAATGAACTCGCCATTGCACCAGACCGCTGCGACGCTCTCGAACCCGCCGAGATGCAAGACGATGGTGCGGTCGAGCCAGTTCTCGGGCACTTCGATCGAGCGGTGATACAGCCCGGTCGGATTCTGCCTGGGCGTCTCGGGCGCCTCGAGACCCGGCCACGGCATGATTATGTTGGTGTAATGCGGCCAATCGCCCACCCGCTGGCGAGTCCAGCAGCCGGGAACCTCGACCGGATTCCATGAACGGGCCATCACCGATGACTTGGCCGGCCAATCGGGCGGAAGCCGATCGGGGCTGTCGAGCAGGCGGAAATTCCACCGGCCATCGAGTGACATGCGCCAAGCCGACTCGTTTCCCCGTCGAGCCGCCTCGGCTGATTTGTAGCCGGTCAACGGCGCCCGTGACGGCAGCCGATTGATCTCGATGAGGTCAGGCGCCAGCAGCCGGGACGTGGCGATTCCCAACGAATCGATTGTCATCAGGCGATGAAACCGGCAAGAAGTGTGTTCAGCGTGGCGCTTGGGCGCATCGCTGCGCTGGCACGGGCTTCGTCGGGCGCGTAGTAGCCACCGATGTCCATTGGAGGGCCTTGCACGCTGTTCAGCTCAGCCACGATGGTCTCTTCGTTCTCGGCGAGCGCTTGGGCCAGCGGCACGAACTTGGCTGCAACATCGGCGTTGTCGGTCTGCTCGGCCAATGCCTGCGCCCAGTACATGGCCAGGTAGAAATGGCTGCCTCGGTTGTCGAGTTCGTTGACCTTGCGCGACGGCGACTTGCGATTGACGAGCACCTGCTCGGTTGCGGCGTCGAGGGCATCACCGAGCATCAGAGCGGCGGGATTGTCGAACACCTCGCCCAAGAACTCGAGCGAAGCCGACA
>JBDNHG010000028.1:0-9043 GCA_041688925.1 Acidimicrobiales bacterium
CGATTGCCTGTTGCATCAGGTCGGTATGGTCGATCACGAGTTGGGCCTGGGCCTGGAGCTGGGCCAGCGACCCTTGCGCTCCGAGCATGGTCTCGAGTGCTGCCACCGCCTCGGTCGGAGGAATCAGACGAGCGATGACCTGAGATTCATCGTCAGGACCGTGACGTTCGATGGACGCGACGAGCTCGGCCAAACCACCTACGTCAGCGATGTCGATGGGCACCGTCGCCGCATACAGAGCATCGAGCTGAGTGACACCGAATCTGGCTGCGTCGTCGGCCACGCCAATCTGCACGAAAAAGGACACACCCGTTCGGTCGTTCGAACCGGGAAATTCATCTAGGCCGGATCGGATCACTAGCTCGCCGCCTGACGGGGCGAGCCACGCAACGCCGCCGCGCACTGCGCTCGCTGGCTGGTCGCTCACGAGGTCGGTGGCGAATGCACTTAGCAGTGACGCCCGCGCGCCGGCCAGGTCGAGTGCGATCGCGTCGAGCGCTGCGGTTCCTGCTGCGACATCGATCTCGCCGACCGAATCGACCGCGAGCACGCGAAGGAACTCGCGCTGCGCATCAACGAGCTGGTCACTCGTGCGAGCGCTGACCTCGTCGAGGTCGACCTGGGCTGCGCCGTCGCTGAGAATTTCCGACAGCTCGAGGAAATACCCACGGACACCAACATCATCTCCCGGATTCTCGGCCAACCCGCTGCCATCGAGGTCGCCGAAATCGTTGCCGGTGGATCCATCCAGGATGTTCACGACGTGCTCAGCATGACGCCGGACTTGGTCGAGATCACCGGCTTCCATCTCGTTGCGCATCAGCTGATCATGGTCCCGGCCGATCGTAAGCTCTCGCTCGGTCGCTTCGAGCGCAGCGAGCAGACGCGCCGGGACATCAGCGGCTGCGACGTCGACCCCGGCGGTGAAGACCACGGGACCAGTGGGTGCCGTCGCATTCGAACTCTCCGGTTCTTCGGTCACCATGAACGATCGAGCGGCCGCAAGGTCAGGCAACTCAGTTTCGAGGCGAGCCTGCCCAGAGTCATCAACGACGAGCTCGCCGGCGGGACCATCGACGCCATTGATCCACGCCATATAGGCCATGCCCGCCGAGGGTGATCGGACGCGGTCGAACCCGACGAGCAATTGGTCGCCCACCACCATTGCGTTGGTGACGAACAGCGCTGGCAGATTGTCGGGATCGAAAGTCGGCAAACCCGACTCGGCCAACGCCTCGCCTTGGGGCGTCGCCGCTGCTTCGGGCTGAGTAGCCGCAACCGCCGTCTGCGGCGTAGAAGCCGGCTCAGTCGATTGCGGCACGGATGCGCCTGTGGCTGCCGCAGCCGAAGGTGCGCTCGTTACGTCGTTCGCTTGGTCAGTGGTCGACGCAACTGTCTCGACCGGGTCGTCGTCGCCGAGCTGAGTGAGACCGAAGACGCCTGCGGCTAGCAACATGATGACTCCGACCGCTGCACCGATCAGCCGAGCCCGGGAACCAGGATCGGACGACACCTCGGATACGGGCGCGTTCGCTATGACCGTCTGAGCGGCCCGATCCGACGGCGTGATCCGGGTAACCGGCTCGGCCCGCGTCGCCGGCTCTGGTCCCGTTGCCAGTGCAGCGTCGAGCGCATGCATCATCTCATGAGCATCGCTGAAGCGTTCGGCCGGTTGTTTGGCCAGCGCCCGCTGGATGATCTCGTCGACCGCAATCGGCACCGACGGGTTGCGCTCGACGGCGGACGGCACCGGATCGATGATGTGCATCATCATGAGCGCATGAGGCGAATCTGCGTCAAACGGCCGCTCGCCGGTCACCATCTCGAACAACATGATGCCCAGGCTGTATTGATCGGCAGCCGCGTCGGCTCGCTCTCCCCGCACCTGTTCAGGAGCGATATAGGCAGGTGTACCGAGCACGGTTCCGGTCGCCGTCATGGCATCATCTGCCAGACGGGCGATCCCGAAATCGGTCAGCACGGCATGGCGGCGCGTCTTGTCTACGAACATGACGTTCGCCGGCTTGATATCGCGGTGGACCATTCCCATGCTGTGCGCGTAGTGCAGTGCGTCGGCCAGCTGGCGAACGATCGCCACTGATTCCGCCACGCTCAGAGGTCCGGCATGTTCATCGAGGTAATCACGCAGAGAACCACCTGGCAAATACTCGATCACCATGTACGGATGGGCGTCGGTCGCGTCGAAATCGATCACCCTGGCAATGTGGGGATGCTGCAGCTGTCCCATGGCTTTCGCCTCTCGCTGGAACCGTGCGGCGAAGTCATGACTATGCGCCAGGTGCCCATGCATCACCTTGATGGCAACCGTGCGCTCGACACTCGTCTGGGTGGCCCTGAATACATCGGCGGTCGCGCCGCTTCCCAATCTCGCTTCGAGTGTGTAGTTGCCCAGCTGACTGTTTGGTTCCACGAGAGCTCGACTACGAGAAGGGACGGAAGCGAGGCAGCAGCATCGCGCCATTGACACTAAGCCATACCGGCAGCACGACCGTCACAACGAGGCGAAGTGATGCCTTGCCGACCTTTGACCGAAGTGCCGCCGGCCGCCCAAACGGGTGTGCAGACCCGAGCGTCGAGATCCCGTTGGCACCCGAAAGACTCCGTGAATCAGTGAATTAGTCGGTCACAGGCAAGTCGCTGGTGGCCGACCAGCGCACACGGTCTTCGATGATGCGCATTTCGAGTTGGTCGAGCGGTTCTGGCCGGTGGAAGAAGAACCCCTGAAACAACGAGATGTCGAACGCCCGCATGCTTTCGTATTCATCGAGTGTCTCGATGCCTTCGGCGACGATGCCGATGTTGACGGCCTTGGCGAAACCGGTCACGCCGCGGACGATCTGACCAAACGGTCCGCTGACTGCTTGCACGAGCGAACGGTCGAACTTGAGATGGCTGATCGGCAGATGCTGGAGTCGCTCGATACTCGAGTAGCCCGTGCCGAAGTCGTCCATCGCCAGCTGCACGCCGAGCGAGCGCGACCTGGCTGCTGCTGACTCCCACCCGCCGTAGCCGCCCAACTGCTCGGTTTCTGTAATCTCGATCATCAACCGTGCCGGTGGCACCCGATGTTCGGTCAGCAGCGCTTCGACGCGAGCACAAAAGCCCGCCTCGCTCAGGTGGGGCGCAGAGATGTTCACCGAGACGAACGGCGCTTCAGGACGATTGTTGAAACGCGCCGCGAACCGCACGGCATGATCGAGCATCAGGTCGTTGATGGTCGATGTCAGGCCTGCCTCGATAGCCATCGGCAAGAACCGGGCCGGCAGCAAGGTCGTGCCATCTGGCCGGGCCCAGCGGATCAACAGCTCGCAGCCAACGATGCGATCATCGGACAGAATCGCCTGTGCGACGGGCACGAATGTGCCGTTGTCGCCCGAGCCTCCGGCAATCGATGTGATCTCGATCGTGCGGTCAAGGCGCTCTGATAGGTCATCGCCGAAGCGTGACAACGTGCCGCCGGCTCGCTTCGCCTCACGCATGGCGAACCCGGCCTCGCTGAGCAACCGCTGGGCGTCGTCGATAACCGGGCCGTGTGCCAGACCGATCGACAGACCACACTCGATGACGAACGCCCGCCCGTGCAGATCGACCGTCATGCTGATCGGATCGGCCAATGACTCGTCGAGCGATATCGCGTTCGGCACGATCGCCACGAACTCATCACCACCCAAACGGGCCAGTCGGATATCGCTGCTCAAGCGTCGGCGCAGCTCGCGGGCGAGCCCCACAAGCACCTGGTCCCCAACCTGATGTCCGTGTGTGTCGTTGATGGCCTTGAAACGATCGACATCGATCAGCGCGAGCGTGACGTCATTCTCACCGCGACCCAAGCGACCACGAACCATGTCGGTGCCCATACCCGCAGGACGAGCGGCATGGCAATCGAGGTCGGAACAATGCAGCGAACCGCGTTCATCAGCCGGCCTCGACCCGTCAGGTGCCGAGACAACGACCCGAGTTCGTTCAGTTTCGCACTCACGACAACCTCACTAGGGACAGAACACCATGTCTCATCATCGGCACTGTCCGCCCCGAATGTCGGCAAAGCGTCAGCCCAACGCACCGTATCTCGACACGTTGTGCAGGGCAGGATCGCCAGATCTCAGGTACGTTCAGGGGTAGACATGATCTGGTTGTATGTAGCGAGCCTTATATTCGGTGGTGTGTTCGTGCTTCCGATGATGCTCGGTGGCCTCGATTTCGACGGCGACGTGGGCGACCTCGACTTAGACGTCGACGCAGATCCCGACGCCGGAAACCTCGACATCGGCGACGGCATGGACCTCGACATCGGCGGTGACGCAACCGGCTTCACCGGCGCCGTCGGCGATTTCGTCAGCTCGTTGCTCAACTTCCGCTCGTTCGTGCTCGGCTCGACATTTTTTGGTCTGACAGGCGTCGTGCTCTCGACCCTGGGCACAGGCGCAGCGTTGACCCTCGTGACAGCGATCGTGCTTGCTCTGGTCGCAGCGGCTGCCAACTCGACCCTGACCAGCTTCGTTCTCAACCGCCAGCAGTCGTCACATGTCACGATGCGAGAAGTGACGGGCATGTCAGCCGAGGTGATGTTGCCGATCGCAGCTGATCGCCGAGGCCGCGTGCGAGCACAGATCGCTGGTCAGACTGAATACTTCACGGCACTGCCCCACAGGTCAGACCAATCCTTTGCGCCCGGCGAAACCGTCGTGGTCGTCGAGGTCGTCGACGGTTTGGCCAAGGTGGCGTCACTACGAGAACTCGGCCCCTGAGCCGCCCCTATAAGGAGAAGCTTCATGCAATACATCGTCATCGTTGCCGCATTGCTGGCATTGATCATCATTGCGGTCGCGACCGCGGTCAAGAGCCTGATCGTCATCTGTCCCCCAAACCGGGTGGCAGTAATCTCAGGCCGCAACCGCTCCGTATCCGACGGTCGAGACGTCGGCTACCGAGTGCTCAAAGGTGGGCGCACGATCCGCATACCGCTCCTCGAACAGGTCGATTACATGGACCTCAACACGATCGCTATCGATGTCTCAGTCAGCAATGCGTATTCGAAGGGCGCCATCCCGCTTGATGTTCAAGGCGTTGCCAACATCAAGGTTTCGAGCCGCGAAGGTGTGCTCGAGAACTCGGTCGAACGTTTTCTGGGCCGTGACTCCGACTACATACAGAAGATCGCCAAGGAGAACCTCGAGGCGAACCTGCGTGGCGTGTTGTCGACCATGACTCCCGAAGAAGTCAACGAAGACCGTCTCAAGTTCGCCCAGACCCTGATCGACGAGGCGGATGACGACATCCGCAAGCTGGGTCTCGAACTCGATGTCTTGAAGATCCAGAACGTGACCGATCAGGTGGGCTATCTCGAAGCGGTGGGCCGCCGCCGCACCGCCCAGGTGCTCACCGAGGCCCGCGAATCAGAAGCGCAGCAGGCAGCCGATGCCGAAGAAGCCGAAGCGCTCGGCCGGCAGCGCTCCGAACTCGCACGCGTGGGCTCCGAGCTGGCCATCGCCGAAGAACGCAACAAGCTGCGCGTGCGCCAAGCCGACCTCGACGCGACCGCTATCGCCCGTGAGAACGAGGCTGTTGTCGCCGGTGAGAAAGCCAAGGTCACCGCCGAGCAAGAGCTCGAGAAAGAGCGGATCGAGTTGCAGAAGCGTCGGCTCGAGGCCAACGTGATCGCCCCGGCCCAGGCCGAGATGGAAGCGGCGCGACTGCGAGCCATGGGCGAAGCGGCCTACATCATCGCAGACGGTGAGGCCCAGGTCGACGTGCTGAAGCGCATGACCGAGATGTACAAGGCCGCCGGCCCTGATGCCCAGAACATCTTCGTGCTCAATCTGTTGCCCGAGTTGGTTGACATGATTGCATCGACCGTCGCCGGAATCGATATCGACAAGATCACCGTTATTGACCAGGGCGGCGGCTCGAGCGGCGGCGGCATCCCCGGACTGGCTGCCCAGATGCCGGCCGCCGTCATCTCGATTACCGAACAGATCGAAGCCGCAACCGGTGTCAATATCCTCGCTGCACTCGACCGGTCGAAGTCCACGCCGCCAGCGATCGAGACCGCATCGCAACCCGAGCCGACTGCTTCATCCCAGGCGCCTCCTGCAGACGAAGTGCCCACCGCCTGAACCCAGCTGATAGCCACCACGCGCAACTGCCCGGACCCATGGGTCCGGGCAGCTGTCATGTTGAGCTGGTTCGATTGCGCCCTATGGCCGCCGGCCAGAGTCCCAGCGTCGAGGCGAACTTCGACCGCTACGAAAGGAGTTGCTGGTTCGGCGCGACCGTGTCGGTGCACCACAGCATGAGCAACCACCGCCCCGGCGGAGGTGACCGACGATGCGATCAGCTCAGATGCCGGGAGCCCGCAGCGATCACAACCGATCGGTTCGGGCGGAATCGCGACCAGCTTGCATGCTGGACAGGTGGTCGCCTCTAGTTCGTCTGCTGCCGTGCACACAACATATCTCATGTTATGGAACGTAGCGACACCGCCAGATCTCAGTACCGTCAACCAATGCCAACAGCTGATGCCTATTTTGCGGCCGCCCAAGAGCTGATGGCTGACGGCGATCCGTCCCGAGTGACAATCGACGCGCTATGTCAACGCGTGGGCACCACGAGTGGAAGCTACTACCACCATTTTGGGAGCCATGATGGCTTCGTCCAAGCCTTGGCGAAGGACTGGGGAGACCGCGTCACCACCGGTCTTGAAGCAGCCACGCCTCATACCTCCGACCTCGCCGCGACGCGTCGTCTCATCAACCAACAGATTCTGAGACAACCACACAAGCAAGAGGCTGCCTTCAGAGCGTGGGCTCGCACCAACCCGGCTATACGTGCTGCTGTTGAACGGGTCGACACAGTCAGGGCCCAAGTGAGCCGCGACATGGTGAGCGCCCTCGCCCCTGGCCTCGATTCGAAGACCATCACAAGCTACGCAGAAATCGCAAGTCTGGTCCTCATTGGAGCCCAAGCCCATGACCCGAACACTGCTGCCGACGTTGGCGCCCGCTCGCTAGCCGCCTTCGCATCGCTCATTGAACGAGCAGACGCGCCGTCAGGCTCTGGCTCGTAGTACGAGTCGACCCGCCCCGACCCCACAGGTGCTTCCATCTTCGGCCGAGACGATGCTGCCCAACCAGACCCAGGTCCACACAATCGGCCAATGGGCCTTGTACAAGATGGCCCGCCACGCCCGCTGTGGCCCGCACAGATTGTGTGTCAACAAGCCACCCGCACGGCGCTCGCAGCGGTGGCAACGCTGCCTGCCGCGCCGCCCATCTGTGTGCCGATCTGCTCGAACAACGAGGAATGCAGTGCCGCTCCCCCACCCCATCGCCCGGCTCAACAAGCGCTGTACGAATCGGTTCATCGAGCCGATTGTTCGGCGAACCCGGCGATTCGCGATCGTGCACCACGTCGGCCGCCGCAGCGGCCATGCCTATGCAACACCGCTGTACGCGTTCGATCGCCAAGGTTCACTGTTGATTGCGCTGACGTACGGTCCACAAGCTGACTGGGCACGCAACGTTGCAGCTGGCGCAGCCACCATCCACTACCAAGGCGCAGAGTATTCGATCGTCTCGGCGACAGTGGTCGACCGAGCAGCGGCTTGGCCGCACCTGCCCCGAGGCGTTCGGCTCTGGTTGCGCGTGTTGCGGGTCAGCGATTTCATGCTTCTCGATGTGCGGTAGCAGACGCTCACCAGCCACCGATCATTCCCTCATGTGCTGGGGCCGAACTGTGTGATCTCGGACCGGTGCCGCTATAGAACGACACAAGCGTGCGTGACATCGCGCTAGGTTCAAGGACCATGTCATCGGCCCGAAAGATTGCGTTCATCGGGTCGCACTCGGTCCGCAAGACCAACGCTGTGCACTCGTTTGCCGGTGCCGTCGGGCGCAGTGGGCGAAGCGTCGAGGTCGGCCGCGAAGTGGTGCGTTTCAGTCCCCTCGGGCGTAACGAGGGTGCCACGCCCGAGGCGCAACTCTGGGCGATCATGGCGCAAATTCGCCAAGAGCTCGAACTGCGCAACCAGGCCGATGTGCTGGTTCTCGACCGAGCCGTCATCGACAACTTTGCCTACTTCCTGCGGGTGACGAACGGTGACGATCCGTTCGATGTCAAACCGCTCGTGAAGAACTGGGCACAGACCTATGACCTGTGTGTTCGGCTGCGCCCCGATGTGCCGCTAAAGGCCGACGGGGTGCGCAGCACAAACACCAGGTTCCGAAATGAGATCGAGAAGATCCTCGATCTGATTATCCCGCAGTATGTCGAGGCCGACCGACTGGTCGAGCTGCGCGCATCTGAGATCACCGAAGGTTTCGACTGGGCTCCGTTGCTCGAACAGCTCTGCGGACCACTTGGCGACAGCAAGCCCCAGCCAAAGCCAGTCACCTTCGAACCCACGCTCTGGGACTGACAATCACCCGGGCGACCTGCCCATCGACCAGGAACGAGGCGAAAGGCGGGCTACCCGGCAGATGCAAAAGCCCCCGGGAAGGAGGACTCGCTCAGCTCGGACAGTAGTGCGAGCCCCAGCGAGCAATACGGGCTAATGGGGGTCGAAGGAGGTAGCGAAGCGGTCCGGGACCGTCGAGGTGACAACTCCAAAACAGCCTTTACCTGGCTACCTGGTTGATGGCTCGCCAGACTCGTTGTGGGGTCAAGGGCAGGTCGATGTGGCGGATTCCCAGCGGAGCCAGTGCGTCGATGACCGCGTTGTGGATTGCGGGCACAGCGCCGATGCAGCCTGATTCACCAATGCCTTTGGCGCCCAGCGGATTGTTGGGCGTGGGATGTTCGGTCATGTGGGCTTCGAGATTTGGTACCTCGACCGCCGACGGAATCGTGTAGTCGAGAAGATTGCCGGTCAGCGGATTGCCGTCGGCGTCGTACACGAATTCTTCGTACAGCGCCTGGCCGATGCCCTGCACCACACCACCGTGGACCTGGCCGAGCACGATCATTGGATTGATCATCGTGCCTGCGTCGTCGACGGTGACCATTCGCAACAGCGTCACTTCGC
>JBDNHG010000029.1:0-2958 GCA_041688925.1 Acidimicrobiales bacterium
ACTCACCCGAGCATCGCTTTCAAATCGCTGAGGCCTTGGGTGATTTCGGTTTCGAGTTGTTCGAGGTCGGCGATAATTTCTTGTGGGGCGGGGTAGTCGATCTGTTCGTAGACGATTTCTTTGTAGCGGTTGATGCTGAGGTCGTAGTCGTTGTCGGCGATCTCGGCTTTGGGTACGCAGAACGATTGCTCGGTGCGGGCTCGGTCTTGCTCGGTGGCGGGGTTGGTGCGCAGGGTCTTCCACCGGGCCAGGGTGTCGGGCAGGTTGTTCTTGGCGTGTTCGGCCTCGGTGAGTTCGGTCGCGGCGGCGCCGAGTTTGGCCTCGTCGAGTTGGGGTGTGCGCTTGTCGTCGAGGGTGAAGCCGTCGGCGGCCAGGTCGTAGAACCAGACGTTGTCGGTGCCTCCGCTGCTGGTTTTGGTGAACAGCAGGATTGCGGTCGAGACTCCGGCGTAGGGTTTGAACACGCCCGAGGGCAGCGAGACGATGCCGTCGAGCTTCTGGTCCTCGACAAGCACACGGCGCAGTTCCTTGTGGGCCTTGGTCGAGCCGAACAGTACACCGTCGGGAACGATGACGGCGGCTCGTCCGCCGGGTTTGAGCAGGCGCAGGAACAGGCTGATGAACAGCAGCTCGGTCTTCTTGGTCTTGGCGACGGCGAGCAGGTCCTTGGCGGTGCCGTCGTAGTCGAGGCTTCCGGCGAAAGGCGGATTGGCCAGGATCAGGCTGTAGGCCTCGTCGTCTTTGGGGGCATCTTCCGACAGCGAGTCGCGGTAGCTAATGTTGGGCGAGGCGACGCCGTGCAGCTGCATGTTCATGGAGCCGATGCGAAGCATGGTGTTGTCGAAGTCGAAGCCGCTGAACATCGACGTGTTGAAATGGTCGAGGCCCGTGGCGTCGGTGAGTGTGTCGGGGTGGTTGTGGCGGATGTATTCGCTGGCGGCCACCAGGAAGCCGCAGGTGCCCGAGGCCGGGTCGCAGATCGTGTCTTTCGGCTTCGGATCCATCATCTCGACCATGAGCTGAATGATGTGGCGGGGCGTGCGGAACTGACCGTTCTGGCCGGCGCTGGCGATCTTGCCGAGCATGTACTCGTAGACGTCGCCCTTGGTGTCGCGGTCCTCCATGGCGATGGCATCGACGCCGTCGAAGATCTTGAGCAGCAGCTCAGCCTTGGGGATGGTCAGGCGGGCGCCTTCCATGTGTTTGCCGTGGGTGGTGTCGGCGACACGCTCACGCAGGAACGGGAAGATGAAGAAGTTGAACCGCTCGAACAGCGCCTGGCCCGAGCCGAGCGCCTTGAGGCTCGACCACCGCATGTCGCTGTAGGGGATCGACCGATCGCTGCCCTCGGGGCTGAAATCGCCAACGGGGAACGGCACGTCGGCCGGCAGCGGCGTGCCCAGCCGATTGGCCTTGGCTTCCTCACGTGTCTGGGCTTCGTCGAGGCCCTTGATGAACAGCAGATACGTGAGCTGCTCCATGACCTCGAGCGGATTGGCGATGCCACCCGACCAGAAGTCATTCCACACCGCGTCGACCTGCGACTTGATTTCACGTGTGATTGTCATTGGTTCCTTGAAGCGAAGTGATGGGCCTGCCGAGCCCGGGCCATTATCGCGCCTCGCCGCAACCGCCGGACCAAATTGGACCGAACGGCTGTGTCTGTTGAATCGCTGTCCCGATCCGCTGTGACAAATGCCTGGGCCGCGACTGACTGTGCACTCCCCACGGGAGTGCACAGTCAGTCGCCACTCAATAGCAGAAGACGCTGGACTTGCAGACTGCGTGGACGCGGTAGCTTGTGCCCATGGCGCCCGCTCATGCTCCAGTGGTGGACGTCTCGAGCTGGGCAACACGAGGCCCCGAGCCGCTTGGTAGCAGCGAGAAGCTTTGGCTTATCGATCCGGACGGGATGACGTGGCTCTGGAAAGAAGCTGGGTTCAACAACCACGCCTCCCACGGCCGGTTCCGGCGGGGCGACGACTGGGCCGAGTGGGTCGGCACTCGACTAGCACAGCTATTGGGCCTGCCTGCGGCCGAAGTCAACATGGCCATCCGCTGCGGAGCGATCGGCACGATTGGTCGATCCTTCATTGATGACCCCGACACCCAAATGCTGGTGCTTGGCAACGTGTTGCTCTTCGAGAATGACAGTCGCTATCCGATGAAGCAGAGCGGAGCTTTGAGCGAGTACACCGTGGACGTCGTCTTCGAAGCGCTAGGTGGAGTCGCTGCGCCAAGTGCCCATTGGGCATCAGCCGCGGAGGTCTTCCTTGGCTACCTGATGCTTGACGCATGGATTGCCAACGTCGATCGTCACCACGAAAACTGGGGCGTCGTCGAGATTCTCGACGGGAGTCGACGCTTGGCGCCGACGTATGACCATGGCTCCTCGCTGGCGTTCTTGCTGAGTGACGAGGAACGATCAGAACGCCTGGCGACGAGAGACCGCTACAGAACACCAGAGGCTTGGGCGAAGCGCGCCCGATCACGGTTTGGGAAGCAGCACCCCTGTGATGTGTTTCGGGCGGCGGCGAGGTCGCACGAGGGCGCGGCTGCGAGATGGCTCCAGCGCCTGCAGGACCTGTCTGACGAGAGCGTGACATCGGTGTTGGCACAGGTCCCCGTGGGCAGAATCAGTTCTGATGCGCAAGAGTTTGCACGACGGATCCTGACTGCAAATCGGCAGGAATTGCTGTCGCACGCCAGTGGTACCGTGCGATGATGAAAGTCGTGATTGGAGCCGAAGTGTCGACACAGACGCTCTTCGTCGCGTGGCGAGACGCATCTGACTCACGTATCCACCCAGTGGGGCGCCTCACCTTTGATCGCTCGACCGGCCTCTTCGAGTTCCGCTACTTGAGCAATATCAAACAACTCGAGCGTTTCACGTCTCTCCCAGGATTTCCTGACCCCGAGATGGTGTATCAATCGCACGAACTCTTCCCGCTGTTCGAG
>JBDNHG010000030.1:0-7534 GCA_041688925.1 Acidimicrobiales bacterium
CGTATTTGTTGAGCAGTTTCGCGGCCGTATTCTCGCCGACACCGGGGACAGCTTCGAGGTTGTCGGATTTGTCGCCTCGCATGGCTGCATATTCGACGTATTGGCTGGGCTTCACGCCATATTTCTCGACCAGGCCAGCTTCGTCGTAGAGCTTGTAGTCGCTCACGCCGCGCATGTTGTAGAGGACCTTGACGTGCGGATCTTCGATCAGCTGATAGGCATCGCGATCGCCGGTCACGACGATCACGTCATCGCCGCCGTCTTTGGCACGGGTTGCCAGCGTGGCGATGATGTCGTCGGCCTCGAACCCTGCCATCTCGAGGGTCGGAATGGCGAGCGACTCGACGAGTTCGTGCACCAGGCCGAGTTGCTGGCGCAAGATGTCGGGTGCAGCGGTGCGGCCCGCCTTGTAGTCGTCGTATTTCTTGTGACGAAACGTCGGCTCGGGAAGATCGAATGCCACCGCGAGATGATCGGGCCGATGATCGCGTAACAGGTTTATGAGCATCGACGTGAACCCGAAGACCGCGTTGGTCACCTGTCCGCTGGTCGTTGCCATGTCGGTGGGAAGGGCGAAGAACGCCCGATACGTCAACGAGTGCCCATCAATCAGCATCAGTTTTGCCACGTTCGCGAACCTATCTCGCGATCGACGGTGGCGGGTGCCTGGCACCGCCGCGGCGGTGCGTCCAGCCTGTCGATTGCAGACCTAGGGGCCTAGCGAGTAGGTCGACAAGTCCTCTGGCAGGCCCACGGGTTGCGCGGCTTTCGAGCTTCGCGCTCTACTTACTTGCGCAATCTCTTACTCGCGACGTGACGCCCAGCGGCTGCTCGCCAGCAGCAACGCGACCAACACCCATGAGATGATCGAGGATGAGCGAATGAATGGTCGAGGACTGTCGTCGATACCAACGGCCAGGATCTGTAGCAGCCCTCCATAGGCAAGTCGGCCAGCGAGTGAGTTGATACTCAACAATGTGGCCCGATGGTGTTGTTGCGTGCGGGGCGCCACCGCAGCGGAGATCAACACCGGAGCGGCGGCTCCCTGCACGCTGCGGAAGACCATGAGCGCCAAGATCAGGATCGAGAACGACAGCGCCATACCCGTGACGATCACCGCAGAGATCACACCAAGACCGATCAGGACGCTGACCGTGCCGAAACGGCGGCCCGCCGACGCGCTTGCCCGAGCCGCACCAGCACCCACGAATGCCGTCACCGCGAACAACAAGCCGGACACAAGTGGTGTCGCGCCCAATTCATCTGGCGACTTCCCCAGTGCTTCGGTCAACCAAGGCTGCATCAAGGTGAACGCCACGTGTTCCAGCACGACGAGTGCGATGCCGTAGAAGAACAACCAGGCCATGAAACCGCGGCGCAGATACGCCAAACACGTGCCGATCTGGCGCACGAATGGTTCGGCTCGAGATTGGGCACCGCTCGGCTCGTGAAACAGCCGAGTGATCGCAAGCTGAGCGAACGCCAGCACGAGCGACACCGCAAAGGTGAGCCGAAGATCGATCAAGCCGAGCAACCCGCCGACGATGGCGCTGACAGCGCAGCTGAGGTAGCTGAGCGCGGACACACGCGATTGACGCTCGGCGTATTGCTCAGCGCGCCCCAAGGCCTCGAGCGAGTCGAAATGGAACGAGACGTCGGTGCCAGAGATGAACGCATAACCACTGCTGACAAAGAACTGCCCGACGACGATGACGGCGAACTGGTCGTCGCCCAGCAGGAAACACACTTGGCCGATGACGAAGCCTGCTGCCGCCGCGGTCAACGTCGGGACGCGGCCGAGCCGATCGCTCATCCATCCCGAGGGCACCTCGAGGACAACGATGAACAGATAGGTCAACGACGCGATCTGCAACGCGCCCGAAACACCAAAGCTGTCGCGAGTGAACAGCACGAAAATCGGCAGATAGACTATGGACGAGGCCAGTGCCTCGTGCACAGGTATGAGCTTCAGATTTCGCTCGAGTGATCGCGAGGTGCCTGGTTGGAGCGGTGTCCCGCTGGCCGTCACGGCTTGAGCGAACCGTCGAGTACCTCGGATGCGATGTCTCGCACGGCGCGGCGCTGGTCCATCGCTCGCTTCTGTACGAAACGCATGGCCTCGGCCTCGCCCAAACCATGCTTGTCGATGAGCACACCCTTGGCCCTATCGAGCAGCACACGGTCGGACAATCGACGGTTGAGTGAATCGACCTCGGTGGCGAGAACTTTCATCTGGCGGTACCTGGCCCGAGCCACCTCGATCTGTACCGCGATCTCATTGCGTTGAAATGGTTTGATCAGATACGCAAGCACGCCGGCGTCGATCGCTTCGTCGACAAGGCCGCGCTGGCTGAACGCGCTGAGGATCACGACCGCGCAGACGAGGTCATCGGTAACTGAGCGCGCCACCTCGATGCCAGATTTGCCCGGCATCTTGATATCGAGAATCGCCACGTCGGGCACCAATTCGCGAATGAGCGTTTCGGCTTCGTCGCCACGCGCCGCTTGCCCGACAACGTCGAAACCCATCGACGTGAGCGTTTCGACGATGTCGAGACGAATGATGGCTTCGTCTTCGGCGACGAACACCCGTATTCCCTTGCCGACACGGTGCTGCGCCTCGGCGTCGATCGGGTCGCTCATGCGTCGTTGTATGCGTCGAGGAGCTCGTCTTGGCGGGCCTCGAGTTTGACGAGCTCAGCCTTGAGCTGGTCGCGATTGCGCCG
Organism: Acidimicrobiales bacterium; assembly: GCA_041688925.1. GTDB lineage: Bacteria > Actinomycetota > Acidimicrobiia > Acidimicrobiales > UBA10347 > UBA10347. The sequence goes on from JBDNHG010000030.1 coordinate 2,727, forward strand.
CAGCACCTCGACCTGGCGGCGCGCCTGCTCGTGTTCCTTTTGTGCGATCGGGGTCTCGGACACCAACGCACGCAGTCTCGCGTCGTCGGCTTCGTCGTCGACCTGCATCAACGCCTGCTCTGCAACCGCCAGATCAGAGCGCAGCGCACGCAGCCGCTTGCCGACATCGGCCAAACGCCGTTCAATTCGAGACCGCACCATGAAGAGGAATCCTACGGCGGATCCGAATCGCATGCAGCGACCGTCGAATCTGGCGAATGCATCTGTGACCCTGTACGTCGACTATGTGCACGCACAGGGTCACAGATGATGGCAGTGCACCAGGCTCGACGGAGGAGAGCCGGGGCGACGGCCCGGCTTCGGATCTGGCGAATGCCAGAAGCAGCCGAAGGCGAGCGGCAAAACTGTGTACCCGGAGCGGGACTTGAACCCGCACGTCCAATGGACATCGGATTTTGAATCCGACGCGTCTGCCAATTCCGCCATCCGGGCTTGGATTTGGTGAACGAAGCGTAGCGGGTCAAACCAAAACGCACGCCGCGTATTTGCTCGATCGGCGCCAAAGCGATCAGCGTCGCTGTCAAAGTTTTCGAGGATCTGCACAGAAAGCTCGTTCACCCAAAGGGAGCCGCCCGGGCATATCTGCATCTCGCGTGAGAAACGTGAAACGATAGGGGCCGCGCTCTGGTCCGATGAGCGAACGTCTAACAACATCAGCGGGTGGAACCACTACATGATTGCCTTTCTCTATCCGGGCCAGGGTTCGCAGCACGCGGGCATGGGCGCGGCGTGGCGCCAGCACGATTCGTGGGAACTCGTTGTCGAAGCTAGCGACGCGACAGGCCGCGATATCGGCCATTTGCTGCTCGAGTCCGGAGACGATGAACTCCGCGAGACCCGCAATGCGCAGCTCGCGACCTTTGTGACCTCGATGGTTGCGTTCGACGCGATTAGCCGTCTCGGCATCGAGACAAGCGGCCATGCCGGCCACAGCCTGGGCGAATACACCGCGTTGGCAGCATCGGGTGTCCTCGACTTCTATGACGCGGCGCGGCTCGTCGCCGAACGAGGCGAAGCCATGCAGGCCGCTGCCGACGAGCACCACGGGACGATGGCGGCGATCATCGGCCTCGACGACGACGATGTCGAAGCAGCAGTTGCCGACGTCGACGACTGCTGGGTCGCCAGCTACAACACGCCGGGCCAGGTCGTCATCGCAGGTGGACCAGCAGGAGTCGAAGCCGGCGGAGTTGCCTGCAAGGAAGCCGGAGCAAAGCGGGTCATGCCGTTGGTCGTTGGTGGCGCGTTCCACACGCCCCACATGTCACCTGCCCAAGATCGTCTCGACAAGGCCCTCGCCCAGACCGACTTTCGCGGCCCTGACCATCCGGTCTACGCGAACGTCGACGGCGACGCGCACCAAACCGCAGATCCTTGGCAGCAGTTGCTGCATGACCAGTTGACGGGCTCGGTTCGATGGAGCCGCACACTCATGAACATGGTCGATGCGGGCTACTCGACCTTCGTCGAGATCGGGCCAGGCACCGCGCTCACCGGCATGGTCAAGCGCACCGCACGCGCGAGCGAACGATTAAACGTCGGAGCGCCGGGCGATCTCGACGCGTTGCTCGAAGCGCTCGGCGGGCGCGACAGCACCGAACCTGCCGAAGGCGAACATCTCTATGTCACCGAACGGCTCGTCGTCAGTCCCACCGCCGGCGTTTTCGTTCCCGAAACCGACGTTGGCGCCGGCACCACGCTGCAAACAGGATCATTGCTCGGCACCGTCGGCGACAGCGATGTGCGGTCCGCATTCGCGGGACAATTGATCGAGTTTCTCGCCCTGCCTGGCGAGCGTGTGCAACTGGCTCAACCAATCGCCTGGCTCCGCTCTTCATGACCCCGGGTCACGTTCGCATCCCACAAATCACCGGGACGTCTCTGCGGCTGTCATACGGTGGGCTCCGTGACTGAGACAAAGCCCGACGCATCGTCCGCCAATCCTTCTCGTGTTGCGCTGGTGACCGGCGGGTCACGCGGCATCGGGCTGGCCATCGCGCAGAAGCTTGCAGCGTCTGGTCATCGGGTGGCAATCACGTACAACTCCACTCCCCCGGCGGCGGCCGAGGATCTGGGCTTGTTCGCGGTGCAGGCAAACGTCACCGACGTCGACCAAATCGACCGCGCGTTTTCAGAGGTCGAAGCGAAGCTTGGACCAGTCGAAATTCTGGTAGCCAATGCTGGGATCACCCGCGACAATCTTGTCCTTCGCATGTCAGATGACGACTTCACGTCGGTAATCGAAACCAACCTGACCGGCACCTACCGCGCTTCGAAACGGGCTATCAGGAACATGATGCGAGGCCGCTGGGGCCGCATCATCTTCATCTCCTCAGTCGTTGGACTCGGCGGTCAAGCCGGACAGGCAAACTACGCCGCATCCAAAGCTGGACTGATTGGACTCGGACGTTCCCTCGCTAAAGAGTTCGCATCACGTAATGTGACGGTGAACATCGTCGCACCCGGGCCTATCGAGACCGATATGCTCGCTGCGCTGAACGAAGACCAACACGCTCAGATCCTTGACCTCGTACCGCTCGGACGCATCGGACATCCCGATGAGATCGCAGCGGCAGTGACCTTCCTCGCTAGCGAGGACGCCGGTTTCATCACCGGCACGGTCCTACCGGTCGATGGTGGTCTGAGCATGGGGTAGTACCCCGCAACCGAGACTCTGAAAGAGAGAAAACTATGAGTGACGAAGCAAACTTTGAGCGTTTCAAGAAGTGCGCGGTTGATGTCCTCGCCGTCGACGCCGAGCAGATCAAGAAAGAGTCCAGCTTCGCTGATGACCTCGATGCCGACAGCCTCGACCTGGTCGAACTCGTCATGGCGCTCGAAGAAGAATTCGATGTCGCAGTAGACGAAGAAGAGCTCGAGGGCATCGACACAGTTGGCAAGGCCTACGAGCTCATCACCGGCAAGCTCTAATGACGCAGCGCCGTGTGGTGATCACGGGCGCTTCGGCAGTCGCTACAGCAGGCCAGGGCCGCGAAGCATTCTTTGATGGACTGCTCGCTCCCGCGCCCGACGAGCGGCCCCGCGATGTGCCCGAACTCGACCTGACCGCCTACTTCGAAGTCAAGGAGGCCCGCCGGCTCGACCGACACGCACAGTTCGCTCTGATCTGTGCGGCCGAAGCGCTCGCTGAAGCCGGCGATCTGCCGTACGACCCCGAACGCATCGGCACGCTCGTGGGCACCGGCGTCGGTGGCATGCGCACGTTCGAAGAGCAGGTACTCGTGCAACACGAGAAGGGCTCTCGTCGCGTCAGCCCATTCCTGATTCCAATGATGATGGCAAATGCGTCATCAGCCCACATCTCGATGAAGTACGGCTTCGAAGGACCGTGCGAAACCACGGTTACCGCCTGCGCCGCGAGCAATCAAAGCATCGGCAATGCGTTCAACATGATCCGCACCAACCGCTGCGACGCCATGGTCACTGGCGGAACCGAAAGTTCGACGACCGTGGTCGGCCTGGCCGGCTTCTCGAACCTGGCGGCGCTCTCTAGCTCCGGGGTAAGCCGTCCGTTTGACTCCCGGCGGGATGGGTTCATCGCAGCCGAGGGTTCGGGCGTGCTCGTGATCGAGGAACTCGAAGGCGCACGAGCCCGTGGCGCAACCATCTTGGCCGAACTGATTGGCTACGCCACGACGGCCGATGCGTATCACATCACCGCCCCGTCTCCGGGTGGTTCTGGTGCAATCAAATGTATGCGGCGTGCGATCGACGATGCAGCGTTGCAGCCAAGCGACATCACCTATGTCAATGCGCATGGCACCTCGACGCCGCTCAACGATGCAGCCGAAGCACACGCGTGCGCTGAGCTGTTCGGTCACCAGGGCCCCTTCGTAACGTCGATCAAGGGAGTTACGGGCCACTCGCTCGGAGCAGCGGGTGCACTCGAGGCAGTGTCGATCATCGAGTCGATGAACCGAAGCCTGATTCCTCCAACGGCGAATACCGCTGCCGTCGACCCCGACCTGCCGTCGATCAACCTCGTGATCGGCGAAGCCCAAGAGTGGACCCCCGGGCCCACTATCTCGAACTCGTTCGGCTTCGGCGGACACAACGCCAGCCTCATCTTCGGTCCTGCCCCCGGGTAGTCGCCGCTCGTCGGCCTGGGGGCCTCCTCACTAGCCAAGTTGCTCGCTGCGCTCACAACTTGCGCGTCCGAGCTGAATAGTCCACCTGCCCGGGGACTTTTGCGCTCCGGGGACTTTTGAAGCCCCTGGGTAGTTGCTGTCGACCGCTTACATTTGACGATCCTGGTGTGCCGATGAGGTGCGCCGGGTTCGTTTCGTTTTGCCGGGCCAGCGAGCACGGGTGGTTAGCCGGCGAGAAACGCGCCATCCGGGACCGTAGATCCTTCAGCTCGGACAGGCCCAGCGAAGCAAGCCGTGCTACCCGTCGACACCGACAAAAAGCAAGTCACAGCTACAGGCGATCTCGCCGTTGACGGTTGCCTTGCCGCTTGCCTTGCCTGCACGGGCCGACATTCTGGTCACGGTCAATTCGAGATCAAGGCGTTCACCCGGCAGCACCTGCCGACGGAACTTCGCCTTGTCGAGGCCGCCGAACAATGGAATCTTGCCGGCAAAGCTCTCGCCGTGCAACACCGCGTAGGCGCCCAGCTGAGCGATCGACTCGGCCATCAAGACGCCGGGAAGTGTTGGTCGCCCGGGGAAGTGCCCGGCGAAGAACTCGAGGTCGTCACCGGGTATCCAATACCCTTTTGCGGACAC